>NZ_JBMOWO010000018.1:0-6290 GCF_049310525.1 Pseudomonas sp. GZD-222 | reverse complement strand
TCCGATCTTTGCCCCGCGATGCGACTGACAGCAGGCAATCGCGGGGCAAGCCCGCTCCCACAGAGATAGTTTTCTAGAGGTCGATAACCACTTCCAGCACCCGGATCTGTTCCGGCTGTGGATAGTGCCAACGTACCTGCACATCCCAGAACTTCACCCCGTAGACGCGCTCAGGCGGTGGGATCTGGTAGGCCGGGCGCGGGTCCTGGGCCAGACACTGCTCGATCAGCTCAACCAGCGGCTCGCCAAGGCGCAAGGCATGATCGCGGGCTTGGGGCAGGGCAGCATCGCTCCAGGCGACCGCAATTGGCGCTGGCGGCGCGCTGGCCATGTGGTTGGTCGCGTAGCTGACTGCGTCGGCGTAGGGCACATAGGGCTTGATATCGAGCACCGGGGTGCCATCGAGTAGGTCGATGCCCGACAGCAGCAGGCGTCCGGCTTCAACCTTTTCCAGGCGCACGACCGATTGGCCTATGCCGTTGGGCCGGTGGGTGGCACGGGTGGCAAACACACCCATCGAGGTGTTACCACCCAGGCGCGGCGGGCGCACCTTGAGCCGTGGCTTGTCTTCCAGAGCCTGATGGAACAGGAACAGCAACCAGACATGGCTGACCTGCTCGAGCCCGGCCACCGCGTCACCGCTGTCGAAGGGCGGCAGCAGCTCCAGCACCCCACGTGCAGCGGGCGCCAGTTGGGGCTGGCGCGGGATGGCGAACTTTTCCTTGAAGCAGGAACGGACGAAACCGATCGGTGCGACGCTGTAGTTCATCGACAGCTCAGCCACGGACCCGCAGGGTCAGGCCCTTGAGGAAGTTGCGCAGCAACTGGTCGCCACACGGGCGGTAGTTGTTGTGCCCGACCTTGCGGAACAGGGCGCTGAGCTCCGGCTTGGACACCGGGAAGTCGGCTGCCTTGAGGATCGCGTGCAGGTCGTCTTCCTTCAGCTCGAAGGCTACCCGCAGCTTTTTCATGATGATGTTGTTGGTCACCGGCAGTTCGACAGGCTGCGCAGGGCGGCTCTCATCCTTGCCACGCTTGAAGATCACCAGGCCATCGAGAAAGTGTGCAATGACTTCGTCGGGGCAGCGTACAAAGCCTTCTTCCTCGTCTTTCTTGAGGTAGGAGACGATATCGTCGGTGGCGACTTCGAAGCCGGTCAGCTTGATGATATCGGCCAGTTTGGCGTCATTGACGTCCAGCAGGTAGCGCAGGCTGCGCAGTACATCGTTGTGAATCATGGTGACAATCCTGTTCGGGGCGCAACCCGAGTGGCTGCGCCTTGTTGCTAGAATTTTTCGCTGGCCGACAGATAACGCCACTGGCCCAGGGGCAGCTTGCTCATCGGCACGCCGCCGAGGCGAATTCGCCGCATGCTCAGCGGGGTGACCCCAACGCTGCTGCACAGCAAGGCGATCAGGCCCGGCTGCGGGTTTTTCACAACCATGCGCAGGCGCGTTTCGTTCTGCCAGCTGGCCTTGATCTTCGGCAGCTCCTTACCCTTCCAGGTGAACCCGCGGTTCAGCCGCTCCAGGCCATGGGCGATCATCTCGCCGCTGACTTCAACAACGTATTCCTGTTCGAGCTTGGCCAGGTCTGATTCAAGCTTGCGGGTGATCCGCCAGTCCTGGGTAAATACCTGTAGGCCGCTGGCGCCTTGTTGCAGTGGCGCCACGTTGTTGAGGCGGGCGAAGTGGCCTTTGAGCGGGCGGCGGCCCTGGCTGTGATCTGCCGACAGGCTGTCGGCAGTGATGCTGTTGCAGGCGCTGTCGAGGTCCTGGCCGGCCGGCTGGTGGAGCAGCAGGGTCACCGGCTCCAGGGCTTCGGCGCGGGCACCGGCGAGCAATTCGACCTTCTGCTCGGCTACCTTGAACTGCGGCTCGTCGACCACCGCACCGTCCACGGTGACCCAGCCGCCTTCAATGTACAGCTCAGCCTCCCGTCGGGAGCAACCGACCTGCTCGATAAGGCGTTTGGAAAGGCGAATGGGTTCAGACATGACGACAGCCGTAGGTACAGGGAAAGGTGCCTATTGTAACCGTGCGGAGGGGCCCGGGTCCGGCAACATTCGCCCATCGGGTCATTAATCTGTGATTTCGCCGCATTTCAGAAAAGGATTACGCTTTCTGTCAGCCAGTTTGAGCGGCTTTTGTCTGAATCAGCCTCAGATGCAGTAAGGGGTAGGGTTGGCCCATGCCATCCGTTTCTGAGCGCCCGACCACTTCAAAGCCCTGGCGTAGATAGAAGCCCAGTGCCTGCGGATTCTGTTCGTTGACATCGAGCTGGACGGCGTTGAGTTCGTTGATGGCGTAGTGCAGCAGGCGTTTGCCTTGGCCCTGGCCGCGCACCGCCGGATCGATGAAGAGCATTTCCACGCGCCCGGCAGCAACACCGGCAAAGCCGGTAATACGCTGCTTGGCATCCTTGCAGCAGATCAGCATCACTGCATCCAGGTACTGACTGACAAGCAGTTCGCGTAACAGGCAGATGTAACTGTCAGGCAAGAAGTCATGGGTTGCCCGCACAGACGCCTCCCAGACACGCGCCAGTTCCGGGTAGTCGCTCAACCTGGGGGTGTGCACGCTGATATGCCTGTACATCGCTCTGTTCTCCTTGGGCAACAGAGACAACGATAGTTGTAAAAAAAAGCCCCGCCAGAGTCGGCAGGGCTGTTTTTCAGCAGGTTAGGCCTGGATCGGCTCAGCCCACATGTCGTACTCGTCGGCGTCGGTGACCCGGCAGCGCACGGTGTCACCCGGCTTGAAGCCGTGGTTGCCATCGATGAACACGTTGCCGTCGATCTCTGGCGCGTCGAAGTAGCTGCGGCCGACCGAGCCTTCTTCTTCGACTTCATCGATCAATACGTCGATTTCGCGGCCGATGCGCAGTTGCAGGCGGGCACTGCTGATCGCCTGCTGGTGGGCCATGAAACGATCCCAACGCGCTTGCTTGATGTCATCAGGAACAATGTCCAGGCCCAGCTCGTTGGCCGGCGCGCCTTCGACAGGCGAGTACTGGAAGCAACCAACGCGGTCGAGCTGGGCTTCGGTCAGCCAGTCGAGCAGGTACTGGAAGTCTTCTTCGGTTTCACCCGGGAAGCCGACGATGAAGGTCGAGCGGATGATCAGCTGTGGGCACTGCTCGCGCCACTTCTTGATACGCGCCAGGGTCCGGTCTTCAAAGGCCGGACGCTTCATCGACTTGAGCACTTTCGGGCTGGCGTGCTGGAACGGGATGTCCAGGTACGGCAGGATCTTGCCGGCCGCCATCAGCGGGATGATGTCGTCGACGTTCGGGTACGGGTAGACGTAGTGCAAGCGCACCCAGGCACCCAGGCTGCTCAGTGCTTCGCACAGTTCGAGCATGCGTGTCTTGACCGGACGACCGTTCCAGAAGTCGGTCTTGTACTTGACGTCAACGCCGTAGGCGCTGGTGTCCTGGGAGATCACCAGGATCTCCTTGACCCCGGCCTTGACCAGGCGCTCGGCCTCGCTGAGCACTTCACCGACCGGACGGCTGACCAGCTTGCCGCGCATCGACGGGATGATGCAGAAGCTGCAGCTGTGGTTGCAGCCTTCGGAAATTTTCAGATAGGCATAGTGGCGCGGGGTCAATTTGACACCCTGTGGCGGCACCAGGTCGATCAACGGGTTGTGATCCTGACGCGGCGGTACCACTTCGTGGACGGCGTTGACCACTTGCTCGTACTGCTGCGGGCCGGTCACGGCCAGCACGCTCGGGTGTACGTCGCGAATGCTGCCTTCTTCGACACCCATGCAGCCGGTGACGATGACCTTGCCGTTTTCCTTGATGGCTTCGCCGATGACCTCAAGGGACTCGGCCTTGGCGCTGTCGATAAAGCCACAGGTGTTGACCACCACCACATCGGCGTCCTGATAGGTGGGCACGACTTCATAACCTTCCATGCGCAGCTGGGTCAGGATGCGCTCGGAATCGACCAGGGCCTTGGGGCAACCCAGGGATACGAAGCCAACCTTGGGCGTGGTGGGCGTAGGCGTGGTGGACATGACTAACCTCGGTGTAATGGGGACAGTCGTGCGACAAGCGCCGCTGTCCTGTTGGGCGCTAGCAGCGCCTCTGATCAAAAAGTGCGCAATTCTAGCGGGCGCAATGTCACTTGACCAGCAGAAAAGCGACGAACGCTAAGCTATGCTTCGCGACGATATGCCTGCGTTTGTATCGGGTCTGGCTGCACGCGTGGCGCGGTAGCAAACATTTTAGCGTCTGGCGTGGATTTTACCGGCCCCAGGGTCTTGGTTGCGGGAGTGGCGGATGGTTCAGGCAAGCGATCAGGCTGATTCCGGGCATTCGGCGGCTAAGCCGTTGAGCTTGCTGGTGGCAGCGGTAGGGGTGGTGTACGGGGATATCGGCACCAGTCCTTTATATACCCTCAAAGAAGTGTTCTCCGGTGACTACGGGGTGCCGGTCAACCATGACGGGGTGCTGGGCATTCTGGCGCTGATCTTCTGGTCGCTGGTGTGGGTTGTTTCGATCAAGTACATGGTGTTTATCCTGCGCGCCGACAACCAGGGCGAAGGTGGCACCATGGCCCTGACCGCCTTGGCCAGGCGTGCTTCGGCCCCTTACCCCAAGCTGCGCGCGGTTATGGTGGTTTGCGGTTTGATCGGCGCGGCGCTGTTTTATGGCGACAGCATGATCACCCCGGCCATTTCCGTGCTGTCGGCAGTGGAGGGTATGGAACTGGCCTTCGACGGCATCGATCACTGGGTGGTGCCGATAGCCCTGGTGGTGCTGGTGGGGTTGTTTCTGATCCAGAAGCATGGCACTGCGCGCATCGGCATTCTGTTCGGACCGGTAATGGTTGCCTGGTTCCTGGTCCTGGCAGCGCTGGGCGTGCACGGCATTTCCCAGAGCCCCGAAGTGCTCAAAGCGATCAACCCGGTCTGGGCAGTGCGCTTCTTCATTGTTCATCCAGGAATGGGTGTGGCTATCCTCGGCGCTGTGGTCCTGGCCCTGACCGGTGCCGAGGCGTTGTATGCCGACATGGGCCACTTTGGTCGCAAGCCGATTGCCCGGGCCTGGTTCGTTTTGGTTCTGCCGGCCCTGGTGCTGAACTACTTCGGCCAGGGGGCGATGTTGTTGCAGAACCCCGAGGCGGCGCGTAACCCCTTCTATCTATTGGCGCCGGGCTGGGCGTTGATTCCGTTGGTCGGCCTGGCCACCCTGGCGACGGTCATTGCGTCCCAGGCGGTGATATCCGGGGCTTTCTCCCTGACGCGTCAGGCTATCCAGCTGGGCTATGTGCCGCGTATGCAGATCCAGCACACCTCAAGCGACGAACAAGGCCAGATCTACATCGGTGCGGTGAACTGGGCGCTGATGGTCGGGGTTATTCTCCTGGTACTCGGCTTCGAGTCGTCTGGCGCGCTGGCTTCGGCCTATGGCGTGGCAGTGACCGGAACCATGCTGATGACCACGCTGCTGGTGTCCACCGTGATGCTCTTGCTGTGGAAGTGGCCGCCGGTGCTGGCTGTGCCGGTGCTGCTTGGTTTTTTGCTGGTCGACGGCCTGTTTTTTGCCGCTAACGTGCCCAAAATAGTACAGGGAGGGGCCTTTCCGGTGCTGGCGGGGATTGCCTTGTTCGTGCTGATGACCACCTGGAAGCGCGGCAAACAGATCCTGGTCGAGCGCCTGGACGAAGGCAGTCTGCCGCTGCCGCTTTTCATCGGTAGTATTCGCGTACAGCCACCGCACCGGGTCGAAGGAACCGCCGTGTTTCTGACCGCGCGGGCGGATGCGGTACCGCATGCTTTGTTGCACAACTTGCTGCATAACCAGGTGCTGCACAATCAGGTGGTGTTGTTGACGGTGGTTAGTGAGGACACGCCCAGGGTGCCGGCACAGCAGCAATTCGAGGTCGAGGCTTACGGTGAGGGTTTCTATCGGGTGCTGTTGCACTTTGGCTTCATGGACGAGCCAGATGTCCCTGCAGCACTGAAGTTGTGCCATCTGGAGGGGCTGGATTTCAGTCCCATGCGCACCACCTACTTCCTCAGTCGTGAGACGGTGATTCCTTCTCGCTTGGTGGGTATGGCGCGTTGGCGGGCTCTGTTGTTTGCCTTCCTGTTGAAGAATGCCAACGGCACCCTGCGGTTCTTCAACCTGCCACTGAACCGGGTGATCGAACTGGGTACGCAAGTCGAGATTTGACGGGGGGAGCAACTGTCTTGATTGGCTATACGGTGGGAGCGGGGGGGGCGCTCAGCTGGAGGGTGGGGGGCGAACGCTATCGCGGAGGAAGAGAGGACCCC
>NZ_JBMOWO010000017.1:0-59014 GCF_049310525.1 Pseudomonas sp. GZD-222 | reverse complement strand
GGGGTGTTTTTTTGCGTGCTGTCTTCGTTTCTTGCCCCCCCCTCCCCCCCCCCCCCCCCCCCCCCCCCCCCCCCCCCCCCCCCCCCCCCCCCCCCCCCCCCACCGGCGGACAGTTACTTGCTCAACTCAGTGCTCGGCAACGCTGGTTTTGCCCTGACGATTCTCGATGTCACCGATCAGACGCTTGGCCAGTGCCGGGTAGTTCTCGTCGAAATGGTGCCCGCCTGGCAGTTTCAAGCGTTCACCGACCGCCGTGTGGTCGGTGCAGCCGCTTTCATCGGCCTCTTCTGCGCCATAGATGCATACCACCTTCGCGGCCGGCAACCGGGCCATTTCCGGCCCAGTAGGCGCTTCCTTACCCGCGTTGCCCAGCCAGCCTTCGACTTCGATCTCAAAGCTGCCGCTGCGGGCGAAGGCCAGCAGAATGACCGCATCGACGCGTTGCTGGTCTTCAGCCGGAAGGCGGTTGTAGATAGCGGGCAAGACGTCGGCACCGAAGGAGTAACCGGTCAATACAAAGCGCTTGGTGCCCCATTTCTGCCGGTAGTGCTGCATCAGTTCCGACAGGTCGATGGCGCTTTGTTCAGGGGTTTTGTGCTGCCAGTAGTAACGCAGGGTGTCGATGCCGACCACTGGATAGCCAAGCTTGGCCATCTCGCCGGCCACGTCGCGGTCCAGGTCGCGCCAGCCACCATCGCCGGACAGGAACAGGGTCACGGTATCGGTTGTCTGGCCGGCGGGCACTTCCACCACCGGGATGCTCATGGCGTTGCCTTCTTCGCCCACCAGCGCCTGAGTCAGTTGTGCCTTGAGCACTTGCGGCAAGTGGATGTCGTAATCGCTGATGCTGGTTTCGGCGTTGGCCTGGTCGCGTACGAAGGCCGCGCTGGCGTCGTCCGGATTGTCGTTCCAGGCCACACTCCAGTGTCCGTGGGCGGCCGACTTGGGCAGTGGTGTGCTGCAACCTGGACGTTCGACGCTGAAATCCACCGAGATGGCCTGGGCTTTGTCGTCGGTCTGCTTAGTCAGCCAGTCCCAGGCTTGAGCGGCGCCCGGGCCAATGCCGGCAACCAGTGTCGCTGGGCCTTGCAGTTGTTCCAGTGCTTGTTTCAAGGCGGTTTGTTGCAAGGTGCAATCGGCGGGCGGCAGGATTACCTGGACCATCTGTGCCTCACCGCTCTGGCTCAGGTTCAGCAGTTGCTTGTCGCTCAGGGCCTGATCCTGAAGCACCGCAATGGCCACCCGGGCTTTTGCGTGAGTGCCTGGGGTGGCTCGAGTCAGGCTGCTGCCGTCGCCCAGCGTCAGATGCTCCAGGCGTGGCTCAGGTGCAGGGCGGGTCCACAGCCAGAAGCCCAGCGAGGCAGCCAGCAAGCCCAGGATCAGGGTTGCAAACAGGTGCAGCCAGTAACGTCGAATCATCAGCGTTTCACCAATCCGGTCAGGCCGCCTGCGATCAGGGCGGCAGTGTCGGCCAGTGCCACCAGCGGATCGAGTCCGGCAGGCACGGCCATATAGCGGGGTTCCCAGTCAGGCTGGAACTTGTCTTTGAAACGGCGCAGGCCCTGGAAGTTGTAGAGCTGCTCGCCGCGCTGGAACACCATCGAGCCCAGGCGTTGGGTCAGGGGTGCGCCGCGGCGCGGTTGCAGGCCGGAAAGCGGCACCATGCCCAGGCTGAAGCGGGTGTAGGCCTGCTGCTTATAATGTTGGATCAGGCCAATCATCATGAATTCCATGGTCAGCTTCGGTGCTTGCGGATGGGCGCGCATCAGGTCGAGGCTGGCCAGTTCGCGGCTGTGGGTTTCCAGCAAGTTGGCAAAGGCGACCGGGCGCCCCTCGAAGCGAATAATCGCAATACGAAAATGTTCCAGGTACTCGGGGCTGAAACGGCCAAGGGAGAAGCCTTTCTCGCGCACGTTCTTGCCGCTCAGCCAGGCGTCGGAAATGACTTTGAGTTCTTCAAGCGGCGCTTGTCCCGGTTCATGCACTTCCAGGCTCAGACCATCGCGGCCACCGCGGTTCCAGGTGTAGCGCAGGTCTTTCATCTCCTTGCCCTTGGCGTCCAGGTCAAAGCGCTTGAGGTCGACCCGCGCCTCTTCGCCCAGCTTGATCGCGGTCAGGCCGATGTCCATATAGAAGGGCAGGTTCTCTGCGCGGACCTGGTAGAACACCGGGCGGGCGTGGTGCACGTCGCACAGGTCACGGAACTGCCAGATCATCTCGGCGCGTTTGTGCGCCGGGCCGATAGGGTCGTACAGCGCGACCAGGCTGCGTCCCCGGTGCGCGTACATAAGGAAGGCGTCGTCATCGGGGTGGAACAGCAGTGCTTTGTCGCCCGTCAGTGCCAAGCCGCCATCCGGTTGGTCCGAGGCCTGCAGAATTCGACTGGCGCGTTGTAACTCTTCTGCGTTTGGCAGGTGGATAACCGGACGCGCCGTACGCAGCAGCCATGTCAGCGCGACGGCCACCAGCAATACCGCGCTACCCAGGGCCGAGCGCAGGCCACGGGGAGCATCGGCGTCCAGGGTGAACTGCCACCATAGTTGATGGCTGTAGGGCACATCCTGGTAGGCGAACAGTAGCAACCAGATCGAGGCGCCGAGCACACAGGTGCTGGCGGCCAGGTAAACCGGCGAGAAAGGCAGTTCCAGCAAGCGGCTGGGGCGGTAGAAAGCACGACGGAACAAAGCCAGCAGGCAGGCGGTGAAAGTCAGGATGGTCGCTTCTTCCCAGTCGAAGCCCTTGAGCAGCGAGAGCAGGGCACCGACCAGCAGCAGGATGGTGGTCAACATCCAGGCGGCGGACAGGCGTCGACGCAGGCCTTGAGCCAGCAGCAAGCACAGCACGCCAATCAGGCTGGCGCCGAAATGCGAGGCGTCGATCAGGCGATGGGGGATGAGAAAACCCAGGTGTTCAAGGCGACCGTCGATCTCCGGAGTGGCCCCGGAAAACAGCAGCACCACCCCGGAGAGGAACACCAGCACTGCCAGCACCGGGGCGGCCAGGCCCGAGGCTACCTTGATGGCCTGGCGGGCAACAATGAAGCGCCGCGCCTCGCTGGCCAGCAACAAGACACAGGCCAGCAGCAACGGCAGTACCACATAGATCAGGCGGTAGAGCAGCAGGGCGGCTGCCAGGGGCGCTGCACCCAGCTGATCGGCGAACGCGGCGAGGAGGATGGCCTCGAATACCCCGACGCCACCCGGGACATGACTCAGCACGCCGGCAGCCAGTGCCAGCAGGTAGACCAGCAGGAAGGCACCGAAGGGTGGCGCTTCAGGCAGCAGCAGGTACAACACGGTCGCCGCAGCGGCAACATCCAGGGCGGTGATCAGCAGTTGCAGAAGGGTCAAACGCGCGCCCGGCAGGCGCAGGGTGCGACGCCCGACCTGGACCAGCAGATTGTCTGCCTGGGGTTGCTCCGGCAGACGTCGGCGGTAAAGACCGTAGACCAGTAATCCCGCCAGACCCAGTACAGCCAGTGCGACGCCTGCCAGCAGCGCTTCGGGAAGATGCAGGGCTGTCGCCGCCGCAGGCAGGTTGCTCAGGGTCGCCAGGGCCGCCAGCGGTGGCAATGCGCAACCCAGCGAGAGGCTGGCGAACAGGGTCATGCGCGCGACTTCAGCGGCGCCAACCCCCTGGCGCGCATACAACCGGTAGCGAACCGAGCCGCCAGAGAGCAGTGACAGGCCAATCGCATTGCCAATCGCGAAAGCACTGAAGCCACCGGTGATCAATGTCTGTGGCGGCAATTGCACGCCGGCATAACGACTGGCCGACCACTCGTAGCCGAGCAGGATGATGAAGCCGACAACCGTTGCCAGGAATGCTCCCGCCAGAGCGGTTGGGGGCACGCTGAGCAGCGAATCATGCAGGGCATAAATGTCCAGTTCGCTCAGCAGATGGCGACAAGCGATCAGGGCAATGCTGAACAACAGCAAGGTCACGGCCAGGCCGATGGGCTGTCGATAACGGCTCAAGCGGTCAATCCAGCGCAAATGCTGGGCGGCGTTGGGCAGAACGGAGGTGACGGGCGCGTCTGTTTCGGAGGTCTGGCTGCGCATCAAATACCTCGTGGATGGTGCACGCCAGGAGGAACGTATCCAGCCAAGGTACCAATCCCTATGGAAAGTAGTGGCGACTATGATCGGGCCACTGCCTGCCTAGAGGATAGTTAAAGAATATTTATATTGCCGCGCAGGCATGGGGAGAGGGGCTGAATCGCAGATGCAAAAAAGGCCACTTTTTTCAAAGTGGCCTTTTCTGTTGTTTGGTTGCGGGAGCCGGATTTGAACCGACGACCTTCGGGTTATGAGCCCGACGAGCTACCAGACTGCTCCATCCCGCGTCTGTGGGGCGGATTCTACAGCGTTTGGACCAGCTGTCAACGCTTAATTGTTGATTTACAATAAATTTATGCCTGAGCACTTTCTTCAGGCAAAGAAAAAGGCCACTCCGAAGAGTGGCCTTTCCTGAATCTGGTTGCGGGAGCCGGATTTGAACCGACGACCTTCGGGTTATGAGCCCGACGAGCTACCAGGCTGCTCCATCCCGCGCCTGTGAGATGAATTCTCACAGTTCTGCGCTGGAGTGTCAAGCACTCATTTCAAGAAAACCTTTTTTCTTCAAATGCTTAGCGCTTTCATCGGGCGCTGCGAGGTAGCGCTGGTGAGGGCTTCAGGTTTTAAGTGTGTATATTTATCCAGTGTCAGTGGTGCTTCTGCCAAGTGGGGTGAGATACTGCCTACACCATTATTTACCTGTGGCTACGGTTTGATGTCCCTGCGCAAAATCATCCACATCGATTGCGATTGCTTTTATGCCGCTATTGAAATGCGTGACGACCCACGTCTGGCAGGGCGGCCGCTGGCGGTGGGGGGCTCGGCTGAGCGTCGGGGAGTGATCGCCACCTGCAACTATGAGGCGCGGGCCTATGGCGTGCGTTCGGCAATGTCGTCGCGGCACGCCTTGAACCTGTGCCCCGATCTGTTGATCGTAAAGCCACGCATGGATGCCTATAAAGAAGCGTCCAGAGAAATTCACGCCATCTTTCGCGACTACACCGATCTGATCGAGCCGCTGTCGCTGGATGAAGCCTACCTGGACGTCTCTGACAGCTCCTGGTTCGCAGGCAGTGCAACGCGGATTGCCGCCGACATTCGTCGTCGGGTTGCCCAGCAGTTGCATATCACCGTGTCAGCCGGTGTCGCGCCGAACAAGTTCCTGGCCAAGATTGCCAGCGACTGGCGCAAGCCCAATGGCCTGTTTGTGATCACCCCCGATCAAGTCGAAGAATTTGTCGCTGTATTGCCGGTGAGTAAATTGCACGGCGTGGGCAAGGTGACAGCGGACAAGCTCGGTCGCCTGGGTATTACCAGTTGTCTGGACTTGCGTGACTGGAGTCGTCTGGCGCTGGCGCGTGAATTTGGCAGTTTTGGTGAGCGACTGTGGGGGCTTGCGCGTGGTATCGACGAGCGGGCAGTGCACAACGACAGTCGCCGCCAATCGGTCAGTGTCGAAAATACCTACGATACGGATCTGCCTGACCTGGCCAGTTGCCTGGAGAAGCTGCCGGAACTGATCGAAACCCTGGCGGGGCGCATGGCTCGCATCGATGACAGTTATCGACCGGGCAAACCTTTCGTCAAAGTGAAGTTCCACGATTTTACCCAGACGACACTGGAGCAAGCTGGCGCCGGGCGTGACCTGGCCAGCTATCAGCAATTGCTCAGTCAGGCGTTCGCCCGCGGAGGCAAACCTGTGAGGCTCCTGGGTATTGGCGTGCGCTTGCAGGACTTGCGTGCCGGGCATGAGCAACTGGAGCTGTTTAGCTGCGACTGAATGAAAAAACGCCAGCAAGCTGGCGTTTTTTCAGAGCAGGGCAGGGGTATCAGTGCACGCCAGGGTCGGCGACCAGACGGCCGGCATCCTTGGTCAGTGACTGGAGAAACTCCTGCTGCAGCTCGGGATCGTTGCGGGTGAGTTCGATCAGGCTCTGCTCCAGCTCGCTGGCTTCTTCTTCCAGGCCCAGTTCGGACAGGCGCTTGACCCGGTGCACCCACTGGCTGACTTCATCGTCTTCAAGATCGTCGAAAATCAGGTCGTGGGCTTCCACCAGCTTGCTGCGCAGGTTACTGCTGATCAGCAGACTGGCATCGCCACGCACGTTGTTGTCTTCATCGGCGACCTGCAGGTGCAGGGTACCGATGTGGGTCAGGTTCTGTTCGGAGAACGGGCTGTCGAGCAGGTTCAGGAGCAGCACCCCGTTGCGGTCGGTAGTCAGCATGTGGCTGACCTTGCCAGCTTTGACCTCAACCGGACGATCACTCCACGGCAGGCTGGTGTACTCCTGGCGTTTGTCCTTCTGTACCTCGGTGATCCCGGCAAGGTTTTGCTGGGCGCGGCCATTGGACTGAGCATTCATGGCCGGGTTGAGGCCGTCGATACCATAGCTGAGCCAGTCGCGCGTGACGCTATCGGGCAGGTTGCCCAGCGCGAAGATATTGACCACGTTGGCACCGACGCCGGCTACCACGGCCACCGCACCCAGCGGAATCTCGTAGATTTCCCGCCAAGGCTGGTAGGGCGTGTAGCGATCATAACGACGGGTGACTTCGAACTCGGTGACTTCGAAGTTTTTCTGTTCGTGAATGCGCACACGCCGCTGTGGCAGTTCGAGCACCTTCGGGTCCCCGACATCGATCTGCAGGCTGTGTTCGAGCAGCTTGCGCTCGATGCGTTCCTCATGCTCACTGCGCTGGGACATCTGATTGGCGCAACCGCTGAGCAACAGGGCGCCACACAGTGTGGCGCCCCCCAGGGTAAAGGTACTTCGCTTGAACATGATTACTCTTGCGTTGGCTTAGCGGCGGATGCGGGCTTGCAGGAACGACAGCACCTCGGCCACTGGCAGCGGTTGCGCGTCACGTTCAGTGCGGTGTTTGTATTCCAGGTTACCGTCGGCCAGGCCACGGTCGCTGACCACGATCCGGTGCGGAATGCCGATCAGTTCCATGTCGGCAAACTTGATCCCCGGGCTGGTTTTCTTGTCGCGGTCGTCCAGCAGGACTTCGAAACCGGCGGCAGTCAGTTCGGCGTAGAGCTTGTCGGTGGCTTCGCGGACCTGTTCGGTTTCGTAGCGCAGCGGTACCAGAGCGATCTGGAACGGGGCCAGGGTGTCGCTCCAGATGATGCCGTTGTCGTCGTAGTTCTGCTCGATGGCTGCAGCCACCACGCGGGATACGCCGATACCGTAGCAACCCATGCTCAGGGTCACTGGCTTGCCGTTCTCGCCCAGTACCTGGCACTTGAGTGCTTCGCTGTACTTGGTGCCGAGCTGGAAGATGTGCCCGACTTCGATGCCGCGCTTGATCACCAGGGTACCCTGGCCATCAGGGCTTGGATCGCCTTCGACGACATTACGCAGGTCGGCGACTTGTGGAACGGGCAGGTCACGCTCCCAGTTGACGCCGAAGTAGTGCTTGTCGTCGATGTTGGCACCGATGCCGAAATCACTCATCAGCGCGACCGAGCGGTCGATGATGCATGGCAGTGGCAGGTTCAGCGGGCCGAGGGAGCCTGCGCCAGCGCCGATGGCGTCACGCAGTTCTTCGTCGGTAGCCATGACCAGTGGGCTGGCGACTTCTGGCAGGTTGGCTGCCTTGATTTCGTTCAGCTCGTGGTCGCCACGCACGATCAGGGCAATCAGCTTGCCTTCTTCGGCGGCGCGCACGATCAGGGTCTTGACGGTCTTTTCGATCGCCAGATTGTAGTTTTCCACCAGTTGGGTGATGGTTTTGGCGTCCGGGGTATCGACCAGGCGCAACTCTTCGGTTGGCGCAGGGCGCACGGTTTCCCGTGGAATGGCCTCGGCCTTCTCGATGTTGGCGGCGTAGTCGGAGCTGTCGCTGAAGATCACATCGTCTTCACCGGACTCGGCCAGCACATGGAATTCGTGGGAGTAGCTACCGCCGATCGAGCCGGTGTCGGCTTGTACAGGACGGAAGTCCAGGCCCAGGCGGGTAAAGATGTTGCTGTACGCCAGGTGCATGCGGTCATAGGTTTCCTGCAGGGAAGCCTGGTCGGCATGGAAGGAGTAAGCGTCCTTCATGATGAACTCGCGACCACGCATTAGGCCGAAGCGCGGACGGATTTCGTCGCGGAACTTGGTCTGGATCTGGTACATGTTCAATGGCAGCTGTTTATAGCTGTTGAGTTCGTTGCGGGCGAGGTCGGTGATGACTTCTTCGTGGGTCGGGCCCACGCAGAAATCGCGACCATGGCGGTCTTTCAGGCGCAGCAGCTCAGGACCGTACTGTTCCCAACGACCGGATTCCTGCCACAGCTCTGCTGGCTGGATGCTTGGCATCAGCACTTCCAGGGCGCCAGCGGCGTTCATTTCCTCGCGGACCACGGTTTCAACCTTGCGCATTACCCGAAGGCCCATCGGCAGCCAGGTATAAAGGCCGGATGCGAGCTTGCGGATCATGCCGGCACGCAGCATGAGCTGGTGGCTGATGACGACCGCGTCGGACGGGGTTTCTTTCTGGGTAGCGAGCAAATATTGACTGGTGCGCATGGTAGGCCGTTGTCGGTTGCTTAAGACTTAAAATGACCCCGCATTGTACGGGGGCGATTCGGTGACGTACAGGATGCCGGAGCACGAAGGCGTTGTCAGCCCGATTCGAGACAAGAAAAAGCCCGGCAGTGCCGGGCTCTTTCGAACTGGGGATACTGAAAGCCCGGGGCTTACAGGATGCTCAGCGGGTACTCGACGATCAGACGCAGTTCGTCCAGCGATGGCGAACCGTAGTAAACGCCGTCGGCGGAACGGTAGGTGGCCTGACGCACGCGGAAGCTCAGGTCCTTGGCAGGGCCTTCTTGCAGGACGTACTTGGCTTCGATGTCACGTTCCCATTCCTTGCCGTTGTTGGTGCCTTCGACGTTGGCGTCGGTACCTTTGACATAACGGGTCATGAAGCTCAGGCCTGGCACGCCGTAACTGGCCATGTTCAGGTCGTAGCGCGCCTGGTAGGAACGCTCGTCTTCGGCGTTGAAGTCGGAACGGGCAATGGAGTTGGCCAGGAAGATCGAACCGCCACCGTCGACGCCATAACCGTAGTCGCCGTCACCGGTTACACGCTGGTGAGCCAGGGTGAAGGTGTGAGCGCCAATGTTGTAGGCAGCCGACAGGCTGAACGCACGGTTGTCCAGCTTGTCGCCGTCAAAGGCGGTATACCGGGTGTCGCCGTCGCTTTTGGTGTCATAAATGTTGAAGTCGAATACCAGGCCTTGCTCGTCATTGATTGGCAGCGCCCAGTTGACGTTGGCGTAGTACTTGCGCCAGTAGTCTTCAACTTTGGAGTAGTAGAGGCTGGTGCTCAGGGTGTCGGTGAAAGCATAAGTGCCGCCGACCACGTTAGCCACGGTCAGGCCAGGGTTCTTCTCGCGGGTTGTGCTGTCAAGACCACCGATACTGTCGTGATACGACTGCGACTGAGCGTTGAGCGCGGTGAAGTGACCGGCGTTCAGTTCCAGACCCTTGATTTCCTTGCTGGTAAGCAGGAAGCCTTCAACGGTTTCTGGCAGCAGGCGGCTGTCGTCAGTGGCCAGAACCGGCATGGCGGTGAACTGGGTGCCGTACTTGAGGACGGTGTCGGAGATGCGCATTTTGACTGCGCCGCCGGCTTCAGAGAACGAATCTTCGGAGCGACCGTCGGAGCCGGTCGGGAACTGGCCGGTGCCTCTGCGACCTTTGCCGCTGTCCAGTTTCAGGCCGAGCATGCCGATAGCGTCAACACCGAAACCGACGGTGCCTTGAGTGAAGCCGGATTCGAAGGTGCCGAGAAAGCCCAGGCCGGTTTCTTCAGAGCGTCGTGGGGTACCAGGTGGCGGAGCCTCGCTGTTGCGAGGGTCACGGCTGAAGTACAGCATGCGGGTTTTTACGTCCAGCGTACTGTCTTCAACAAAGCCTTTGGATTCACTTTGCGAAGAGGCGAATGCCATTTGCGAGGTGCCTGCTGCAACAGCCAGGGCGATAATGCTCCACTTCATCACGCGCATCGTGATTTGCTCCTTTGGTTTTTAGGAAGAGTACTGCCGTCGCCGATTGGTTTTTTTATGCGGCGCGGCTCTTTCTTTTTGTGTCGGCGGAAATGTATATCACGCAGACTGTAGTTGGCGATATGGGGGTAAAGATCCTTTCGGTAACTTTACGGTCATGTCGCTAACGGTTAGGTCCCTGTCGCAAATCACGCCCCGATTTTTGCGGGTCGTACAACTCCAGCGCTGTTCCGGGCGGCGTAAGGATAGGTAAAAATAATCTAGCCCCCACGCCCCGAACTCCCTGGTTTACCCATGCAACTGTTGTTATTTGTCGCACTTCACCGCATCAATGCAGGTGTCGTGCCGACTGTGGCGGATGTGAATGCAACAAGCGTGCTCAAAAGCGGGGTCAGTTCACAAAATTTTCACGAACGCCTCAGGAAGGGGCGCAAAGCGCCGTAAAACCGGGGGCTAAGATCCAATGGTTCGCTTGCGAAGCGTGTTCTGGAATAAGGGCGAAAGTTGTCCGTTAAGTCAAAGCGTTACCGTGAAAGCCAGATGCTGAGTAGTTTGCGGATACTTTGGGGGCCTGGAGTGCGAGGCAAGCCTCATTTTGGTGCGAAAAGTAGCGTTTCGTTACTCTGCAGGCTGTTACCTCTGTATTTCTCTGGGGTGGAGGGTGAAAAAAGTGGCCAATTCGGTGCGTTTGTTCGCGCGGGTGCCTGCCTGGCAATGCTCCATCGCGTGATCACAGGTATCCTATTGCAATGCAGTCTGCGCTGTGGGGCTAGCGGTGCGCAGGCAAGGTATTAAATAGTTGTAGGAGATTGCCCTGTGTTTGATCTGGATCCACGTCTTCAAGAAGACACCTATGTGCTGGGCGACTTTCCTCTTTGCCGGCTGTTGTTGAGTAAGGATGCCAACTATCCGTGGTTTATTCTGGTGCCGCGGCGAGCCGATATCAGCGAATTGTTTCAACTTGATGACAATGATAAGCAACAACTCTGGGAAGAAACCACAGCGCTGGCTGAAACCCTCAAGGACAGTTTCGCTGCCGACAAGATGAATGTCGCGACCCTGGGCAATGTCGTTGCGCAACTTCATATGCACGTCATCGTTCGTCGACGCAATGACCCGGCCTGGCCTGCTCCGGTCTGGGGGAACAAACCGGCAACTGCTTATACCGTCGAGCAGCTTGTGGAAATTCGCAAGCGTCTAGCGACCGTGCTCGATGACAACTTCACATTCGCCGAGGTGTGAGAAATGACAGTTGAAGCGCGGGTAACAGAACTGGAAAGCCGTCTGGCTTTCCAGGACGATACAATCCAGACCCTTAATGATGTGCTGGTCGAGCAGCAGCGGGTGGTTGAACGCCTGCAGTTGCAGATGGCTGCACTGCTCAAGCGTTACGAGGAAATGGTCGGTCAGTACCAGAGCAGCGAGGAAGAGGCGCCGCCGCCTCACTATTGATGCGCATGGTTCAGGCATAAAAAAACCGCGGTCGCCCAGGCGCCGCGGTTTTTTATTGGTCGCGGGATCAGCGCCGTGGAGCGGCGATCACATCTTCTGCTTGCAGGCCTTTGTCGCGGTTCATCACCGAGAACTCCACGCGCTGGCCTTCGACCAGGACGCGGTGACCTTCACCGCGAATGGCGCGAAAGTGCACAAAGATGTCATCACCCGAATCGCGCGAGATGAAGCCGAAACCCTTGGAGGTGTTGAACCACTTCACTGTGCCGGTATCGCGGTTGCTCATGTCGTACTGCGGCTGCTGGCTGCGGGCGCCGCCGGTTTTGATGAAGGCGGCAACCAGGTGCAGGGCGACGGCCAGCAAGGTGCAGCCCAGTGCTGGCAGGTTGCCGAGCTCGGGGCGGGCCAGCAGGGTCAGGGTCTGCAGCACCACGGCGAGTACCAGCAGGCCGCTGGACAGGCGCTGCAGGTGCAGTCGTGCTCCCTGGTAGTGCTGTGGCACCACGGGAGCGAGGAGCAGGTTGAGCAAGCCGAAGAGAGCCAGGTAAACGGCTTCCGGCTGTTGCAGCAGAGGTACTGCATCAGTTCTCAGACTGGGTATGAAGGACAGCAGCAAAGCTGCAGCGCCCGTCAACAGGTGGACGATCTTGAACATGTTGGTTGGCTCACATTTATAAGGCAAATCACAGGAAGAGCTGACATCACGGCGCGCATTGGTTTGAGAAGCGCAAAAACGTGAGAAAAGGCCAGCCTATGCGCCCCTGCACTGACAATCGTCAGGGGCGGCACGCTGCCTATTTAACAGCAAAGCCCGGGGCTTCTCAAATCATCGGCCAGCCGTGTGTCGCTTGCTTCGGGAGCAGAGCCTTCGGCGCCTGCAACGCTATGCCGCAAGCAGCAAGGCTGCAGGCAGTGGCAAGTCTTGATAGAGTGGGGTGTACCTGCTTGATCATCAAACATCATGGAAAGGGGAATCGCATGGCTATTGATATCGGTATCAGCGAAGAAGATCGCAAGTCCATTGTCGATGGATTGTCGCGACTCTTGTCGGATACTTATGTACTTTATCTGAAGACCCATAACTTCCACTGGAACGTAACCGGCCCGGCCTTTCGCACATTGCACTTGATGTTTGAAGAGCAATATAACGAACTGGCCCTGGCGGTGGACTCCATTGCCGAGCGCATTCGTGCCCTGGGTTTTCCTGCGCCGGGTGCCTATTCGATCTATGCCCGTTTGTCTTCCATCAAGGAAGAAGAGGGCGTGCCGCCTGCCGAGGAGATGATCAAGCAACTGGTGGAAGGGCAGGAAGCGGTGACCCGCACGGCGCGCAGCATTTTCCCGCTGCTCGACAAGGTCAGTGACGAGCCGACTGCAGACCTGCTCACCCAACGTATGCAGGTGCACGAAAAAACCGCCTGGATGCTGCGCTCGTTGCTGGAGGGCAAATAGTCCACCAGGGTAATAAGCGCTAAGGCATGAATGCCCGGTTCCCTTGAGGGGCCGGGCATTTAGCCTTAATAAGGAAGGCGTTCTATCGTGATGCGATCCAACGCATCTTGCCGAGCAATCCTACGGCGAGAGTAAGCCTGTCTGCTGGAAGCAAACCGCACCGCAGCGCTTTATTAGGGTAAGTCTCTGAGTGACAACAACTGCTCGGAGGTATTTCCCTGTTAGTCAGATCGCATGGTGTTTGTATGTCTTCATGGATGAATCGCGGAGGGCGTTTGGCGGGCGGCCTGGGCAAGGAGGGGGTCGATCCGTTCGAGGCGAATTTCAACATGGGCTTGGCCCGGCCATTGTCCCGCTCGGTGCGTTTGAACGGATTTGCCACTTGTCTGCGGCTGGAAGAGGTCTATTGGCGAATTCTTGAACGGATCGCCGAGGCCAACCAGTGCACTGTCAACGCTGTACTGTCCTATGTAGACCGCGAGGTGCACCTGCGCCATGGCGGGGTGAAAAATTTCAGCGGCCTGATCCGGGTGGTCTGTGTGGTCTATCTGCTCGGCACACAGGTGGCACGCTAGTCGGTTACCGGGCTGCACAGCACTCCTTAACCATATATAATCCCGCTCTTTACTGCCTGAACCAGCCCGCGCTGTGGTTAACGAGACACGCCTATGCCCCTGTACGACTATCAATGTGCTTCCTGTGATCACCAGATGGAAGTCCTCCAGAAGATCAGCGCCGCGCCGCTGAGCGATTGCCCGGCGTGTCAGAAGCCCGAGCTGAAGAAGCTGATTTCTGCGCCTGGCTTCCGCCTGGGCGGCACGGGCTGGTACGAAACCGACTTCAAGACCGGTGCAAAAAAGAACCTTGCAGGCGGCGACAAAGCCGACTGAGTTGAATTGCACCGGCAGGGTCTTGCACTATTAGCCCTTTGTGGCGCCAAGGCCTCCACTGAACATACGAATGACGAGAAGCGAAACCACCATCATGATGCGCAGCCATTATTGCGGCCAACTGAACGAGAGCCTGGAAGGTCAGGAAATTACCCTTTGCGGATGGGTCCATCGTCGCCGCGACCACGGCGGGGTGATTTTCCTCGATATCCGTGACCGCGAAGGCATGGCCCAGGTTGTTTTCGACCCGGATCGCGCTGACAGCTTCGCCGCCGCCGATCGCGTGCGCAGCGAGTACGTGGTGCAGATCACCGGTAAGGTGCGTCCGCGTCCGGCAGGTGCGGTGAACGCCAACATGGCTTCCGGCGCCATCGAAGTGCTGGGTTACGAGCTGACCGTGCTCAACGAAGCTGAAACCCCGCCGTTCCCGCTCAACGAGTTCTCCGACGTTGGTGAGGAAACCCGCCTGCGTTATCGCTTCATCGACCTGCGTCGTCCGGAAATGGCCGAGAAGCTGCGTCTGCGCTCACGCATTACCACCAGCATCCGTCGTTTCCTCGATGAAAACGGCTTCCTCGACGTTGAGACGCCGATCCTCACCCGTGCCACCCCTGAGGGCGCGCGTGACTACCTGGTACCAAGCCGTACCCACGCCGGCAGCTTCTTCGCCCTGCCGCAGTCGCCACAGCTGTTCAAGCAATTGCTGATGGTTGCCGGTTTCGACCGTTACTACCAGATCGCCAAATGCTTCCGCGACGAAGACCTGCGTGCCGACCGTCAGCCGGAATTCACCCAGATCGACATTGAGACCAGCTTCCTCAATGAATCCGAGATCATGGGCCTGACCGAGAGCATGATCCGCAAGTTGTTCAAGGAAGTCCTGGACCTGGAGTTCGGTGAGTTCCCGCACATGACCTTCGAAGAAGCCATGCGCCGTTACGGTTCCGACAAGCCGGACCTGCGTAACCCGCTGGAACTGGTCGATGTTGCCGATCAGCTCAAAGACGTCGATTTCAAAGTCTTCAGTGGCCCGGCCAACGATCCGAAGTGCCGTGTTGCCGCCCTGCGTGTGCCGGGTGCTGGCAGCATGCCGCGCAGCCGTATCGACGAGTACACCAAGTTCGTCAGCATCTACGGTGCCAAAGGCCTGGCGTACATCAAGGTCAACGAGCGCGCCAAAGGCGTCGAAGGCCTGCAGTCGCCAATCGTCAAGAACATCCCTGAGGCCAACCTCAATGTGATCCTCGATCGCGTTGGTGCGGTCGATGGCGACATCGTGTTCTTCGGCGCCGACAAGGCCAAGATCGTCAGCGAGGCGCTGGGCGCCCTGCGTCTGAAGGTCGGTAACGACTTCAACCTGCTGACTTGCGAATGGGCACCGATGTGGGTTGTTGATTTCCCGATGTTCGAAGAGAACGACGACGGCAGCTTCACTGCGCTGCACCACCCGTTCACCGCGCCGAAGTGCAGCCCGGAAGAGCTGGAGGCCAACCCGGCCACCGCGCTGTCGCGTGCCTACGACATGGTCCTCAACGGTACCGAGCTGGGCGGCGGTTCGATCCGTATCCACCGCAAGGAAATGCAACAGGCAGTCTTCCGCCTGCTGGGTATCGAGGCGGCTGAGCAAGAAGAGAAGTTCGGCTTCCTGCTCGATGCCCTGAAGTTCGGTGCACCGCCACACGGTGGTCTGGCCTTCGGTCTGGATCGTCTGGTCATGCTGATGACCGGCGCCCAGTCGATTCGCGAAGTCATTGCCTTCCCGAAAACCCAGAGCGCCGCTTGCGTCATGACCCAGGCCCCAGGCCTGGTCGATGCCAAGGCCCTGCGTGAGTTGCATATCCGTCTGCGCGAACAGCCCAAGGCTGAGTAAGCAGACCCCGGGCGCATCCAAATGGATGCGCCTTTGCGTTGAGCAGTACGGAATTTATGGTTCCTGCCCTGTGTATGCCGGGCAGGGGCGTGGCATTGTTTCAAAGGATTCGGAGTCGTTATGGCTGGTCATTCCAAATGGGCAAACATCAAGCACCGCAAAGAGCGTCAGGATGCCAAGCGGGGCAAGATCTTCACCAAGTGGATTCGTGAACTGACCGTCGCCGCCAAACAAGGCGGCGGCGATCCGACCTCCAACCCGCGTCTGCGCCTGGCCCTGGACAAGGCCTTGGGTGCCAACATGAGTCGCGACATCATCGATCGGGCAGTTGCTCGTGGTGCTGGCGCGACTGAGGCTGACAACGTCGAAGAGCTCAGCTACGAAGGTTACGGCCCGGGCGGCGTGGCGATCATGGTTGAGGCCATGACCGACAACCGCAACCGTACCGCTGCTGCCGTTCGTCATGCCTTCAGCAAATGCGGTGGCAACCTCGGTACCGACGGTTCCGTGGCCTATCTGTTCGAGCGCAAGGGGCAGATCAGCTTTGCTGCGGGCGTCGATGAGGATGCGCTGATGGAAGCGGCGATGGAGGCCGACGCTGACGATGTGGTCGGCAATGAAGATGGCTCCTTTGATGTGTTCACCTCGTTTGCCAGTTTCTATGCCGTGCGTAACGCGCTGGAAGAAGCAGGCTTCAAGGCGGCGGACGCGGAAATCGTCATGCAGCCGACCACCAGTGCCGAACTGGATCTGGAGGGCGCGCAGAAGGTACTCAAGCTGATCGACATGCTTGAGGATCTGGACGACGTGCAGAACGTCTACTCCAATGCCGAGATTCCCGACGACGTCATGGAACAGCTCGGCTAGGCTTCAATGGCTGCTCCCGCCGGGTTTTGTTCAAGGCCGGATCTGCCTGCAGTTGCATAGCATCTGCAGGCCGGTCCGGTTTCTGTTTTTAGTACGGCGCGATCGTGCGTCATTGAGTATGTAGGCGTTATGACTCTGATTCTTGGCATCGACCCCGGATCGCGCATCACTGGATACGGTGTGGTGCGTCAGGGCGCGCGGGGTTGTGAGTATGTGGCCTCAGGGTGCATCCGAACCGGCAGTGGTGAATTGCCCGAGCGCTTGCAGATCGTGTTCCGCGGCGTGCGCGAAATCATCAAACAATACGGGCCGGTGACGATGGGCATTGAGCGGGTGTTCATGGCTCGCAACGCCGATTCGGCGCTGAAGTTGGGTCAGGCCCGCGGTGCGGCTATCGTCGCGGCCATCGAAGAAGGGCTGGAGATCGCCGAATACAGCGCTACCCAGGTCAAGCAAGCGGTTGCCGGTACTGGCGGGGCCAACAAGGAGCAAGTGCAGATGATGGTCATGCACCTGCTCAAGTTGACCCAGAAGCCGCAAATCGACGCGTCCGACGCCTTGGCCATCGCCCTGTGTCATGCCCATACCCGTTCCAGCTTGTTGCCTCACGGCCTGGGAGCGGCTCGCAGTCGTAGCGGGCGCTTGCGGCTCTGATAGCATCATGCGTTGAAACAAATTTTGACCGGGCAATGCCATCGGCCATTGCATTTGCTGTTAGGGTTGACCGGTTGTTTGCCGGCGCCCATGAGGAAGGATCGTAACGTGATTGGACGTTTGCGCGGCACACTGGCTGAAAAGCAGCCGCCGCACCTGATTGTTGATGTCAATGGCCTGGGCTATGAGCTTGAAGTGCCAATGACCACTCTGTACCGCCTGCCCAAGATCGGTGAGGCGGTAACCTTGCATACTCACCTGGTGGTCCGTGAGGATGCACATCTGCTCTATGGCTTCCATGAGAAGCGCGAGCGCGAGCTGTTTCGTGAGCTGATCCGGCTCAACGGCGTCGGTCCCAAACTGGCCCTGGCGTTGATGTCGGGCCTTGAGGTTGACGAACTGGTACGCTGCGTCCAGGCCCAGGACGCCTCGGCGCTGGTCAAGGTGCCGGGTGTCGGTAAAAAGACCGCCGAGCGCCTGCTGGTCGAACTCAAGGATCGATTCAAGGCCTGGGAAACCTCGCCAGCCATGTTCGCCCTGGTGCCCAACGGTCCGGCACCGATTGCCACGGTCTCCAGTGCTGAAGCCGATGCTGTCAGTGCCCTGATTTCCCTGGGTTACAAACCCCAGGAAGCCAGCAAGGCCGTGGCCGCCGTCGATGCCAAGGGCTTGAGCAGCGAAGAGCTGATCCGCCGCAGCCTGAAGGGAATGATCTAAGTGATTGAAGCCGACCGACTGATAGCCGCCAGCGGGCGTGACCGCGAAGAGGTCCAGGACCGGGCAATCCGTCCCCTGCGCCTGGCCGAGTACATCGGTCAGCCGGTGGTGCGCGAGCAGATGGCCCTGTTCATCCAGGCTGCCCGTGGGCGCAGCGAATCCCTGGATCACACCTTGATCTTCGGCCCGCCAGGGTTGGGCAAGACCACCCTGGCCAACATCATTGCCCAGGAAATGGGCGTTTCGATCAAAAGTACCTCGGGGCCTATTCTCGAGCGTCCCGGCGATCTGGCGGCGTTGCTGACCAATCTCGAACCCCACGATGTACTGTTTATCGACGAAATCCATCGCCTGTCACCGATCGTCGAAGAAGTGCTGTACCCGGCCATGGAAGACTTCCAGCTCGACATCATGATCGGTGAAGGGCCGGCGGCGCGCTCGATCAAGCTCGACCTGCCACCTTTTACCCTGGTGGGTGCTACCACCAGGGCTGGTATGCTGACCAACCCGTTGCGCGACCGTTTCGGTATCGTCCAGCGTCTGGAGTTCTACAACACCGAGGACCTGGCAACCATTGTCAGTCGTTCCGGTGGCATTCTGGGGTTGCCGATCGAAGACGAAGGTGCCTTCGAGATCGCTCGTCGTGCCCGTGGCACGCCGCGGATCGCCAATCGCCTGCTGCGCCGGGTACGGGATTATGCCGAAGTGCGTGGCAAGGGCCATATCACCAAGCCGATTGCCGACATGGCGTTGAACCTGCTTGATGTTGATGAGCGCGGCTTCGATCACCAGGACCGCCGTTTGCTGCTGACCATGATCGAGAAGTTCGATGGCGGCCCGGTCGGTGTCGACAGCCTGGCGGCGGCAATCAGTGAGGAGCGCCACACCATCGAAGACGTGCTTGAGCCCTATCTGATCCAGCAGGGCTATATCATGCGCACGCCACGGGGCAGGGTGGTGACCCGTCACGCCTATTTGCACTTCGGTCTGAATATCCCCGGTCGCCTTGGCGAGTCGGTCAATGGCGAAGGTTTTTCTGCCCAGACCGATGAATGACAGATTTATCTGCTGTTTTCGTGGTCCTATCGCCAGTCATGGAAGGACCACGCTGGCAATACGACATAAATGATGAAAAAACAGTTGCCGGGGCGGATTGGCAAGCTGAGGAGTAAGCACTAGAGTATGCGCGCGCAAAATGGGCTTGAGCCGTTCGCACACCGTTGTCGGGTCTACTACGAAGACACTGATGCGGGCGGCGTGGTGTATTACGTCAATTACCTGAAATTCATGGAGCGTGCCCGCACCGAGCGGTTACGCGCACTGGGCTTTGCCCAGTCGGCACTGGCGCAGGACAACCTGCTGTTCGTGGTCCACTCCAGCGAGGCGCGCTATCACGCGCCAGCACGGCTGGACGACGAATTGCGGGTTACCGCGCAAGTGCTTGAGTTGAACGGTGCCAGCCTGCGTTTCCTACAGCAGGTCTGGCGCGAAAAAGATGCAACGCTGCTCTGCGAGGGGCAGTTCCTGGTGGCCTGTGTGCGCGCCGACACTTTCAAACCCCGGGCCATCCCCCCAGCGCTGCGAGCGGCCTTTGCCGCGGCTGGCGATCCGGGTACTCATTCAAATGCAGGAGATTAAGCGTGGAAGCTAACGTCGTCGACCATACCTCCATGTGGAGCCTGGTCAGCAATGCCAGCATCGTGGTACAGCTGGTCATGCTGATTCTGGTTGCCGCATCGGTAACGTCATGGATCATGATTTTCCAGCGCAGCACCATGCTGCGCGCCGGTCGTCGAGCCCTGGACAGCTTCGAAGAGCGCTTCTGGTCGGGGATCGACCTGTCCAAGCTGTACCGTCAGGCGGGCAGCAATCCAGACCCGGATTCGGGTGTCGAGCAGGTTTTCCGTGCCGGCTTCAAGGAGTTTTCCCGTCTGCGCCAGCAGCCTGGTGTCGACCCTGACGCGGTCATGGAAGGCGTTGGCCGGGCCATGCGCGTTGCCATCTCGCGTGAAGAAGAAAAACTCGAGCAGAGCCTGCCGTTCCTGGCCACCGTCGGTTCCACCAGCCCGTACATCGGTCTGTTCGGTACCGTATGGGGCATCATGAACTCCTTCCGCGGCCTGGCCTCGGCGCAGCAAGCGACCCTGGCCACCGTGGCCCCGGGTATTGCCGAAGCGCTGATTGCTACCGCGATCGGCCTGTTTGCCGCCATTCCAGCGGTTATTGCCTACAACCGTTTCGCTGCCCGCAGTGAAGTCTTGATCGGCCGTTACTACACGTTCGCCGACGAGTTCCAGGCCATCCTGCACCGTAAAGTGCACACCAGCGAAGAGTGATCAGGTAAAAGCCCATGGCCCGAGTTCGCCACAAACGCAAGCCGGTCGCCGAGATGAACGTGGTGCCCTACATCGACGTGATGTTGGTACTGCTGGTCATTTTCATGGTGACCGCACCGATGCTCAACCAGGGCGTGAAAGTCGACCTGCCCAAGGTTTCCAGCGAAGCCTTGCCGCAGGACAACAACGTCCAGGTCCTGACCATTTCGATCAAGGCTGACAAGACCTACTTCTGGAACCTTGGCAGTGAAGTCGACACCGAAAAGCAGATGGACAAGGCTATGACCTTGCCGCAAATGACCGACGCCGTGACCAAGATCATCGCCGCCGGACGTGACCAGGGCAAACAGACCCAGGTCTTCATCCGTGGCGACAAATCGGTCGACTACGGCGCGGTCATGGGTGCCATGGGCGGGTTGCAGAAGGCAGGTGTCGGTAACGTTGGCCTGATTACCGAGGCGCCCTGATGCAACAGCGAGAGCCATCCGCCTCGGAAAGCTATTTCTGGCCCAGTGTCTGGGCCATTGCGCTGCACGTTCTGGTGTTCGGCATGCTGTTCGTCAGTTTTGCCATGACCCCGGAACTGCCGCCGGCCAAGCCTATTGTCCAGGCAACCCTGTACCAGCTGAAATCGAAAAGTCAGGCGACCACCCAGACCAATCAGAAGATTGCGGGTGAAGCGAAGAAAACCGCTTCGCGCCAGACCGAAGAAGAACAGATGGAGCAGAAGAAGGTCGAGCAGCAAGCAGTAAAAGCTGCGGAACAAAAGAAAGAAGAAGCTGCTCAAAAGGCGGAAGAAGCGCGCGCCGAAGCCGAGGCGAAGAAGTCCGAGGAAGCCAAGAAGGCTGACGAGGCAAAGAAAACCGCCGAAGCCAAGAAAGCCGAAGAGGCTAAAAAGGCTGCCGAGAAGCAACAGGCTGATATCGCCAAGAAGAAGGCCGAAGAGGAAGCCAAGAAAAAGGCTGACGAAGAGGCCAAGAAGCAGGCGGCTGAAGAGGCCAAGAAAAAAGCAGCCGAGGACGCCAAGAAAAAGGCGGCCGAGGATGCCAAGAAGAAAGCAGTGGCCGAAGAAGCGAAGAAAAAGGCTGCTGAAGACGCGAAGAAGAAAGCTGCAGCCGATGCAGCCAAGAAGAAGGCACAGGATGCAGCCCGCAAAGCGGCGGAAGACAAGAAAGCCCAGGCCCTGGCCGAGCTTCTGTCCGACACCACCGAGCGGCAACAGGCATTGGCAGACGAGCAGGGTGACCAGGTGGCCGGCGATTTCGACGACCTGATCCGTGCACGTGCGGCCGAGGGCTGGGCGCGTCCACCTTCTGCGCGCAAGAACATGACGGTGGTTCTGCAGATCGGCATGTTGCCGGATGGCACCATTACCTCGGTGAGCGTAGCCCGCTCCAGTGGCGATGGTCCGTTTGACAGCTCGGCAGTTGCCGCGGTCAAGAACATTGGTCGTTTAACCGAGATGCAGGGCTTGAAACCGAGCGAATTCAATCCCTATCGTTCATTCAAGATGACATTCACACCTGAGGATCTAGCCTTGTGATTAAACTTCTTCGAGGACTGCTGGTCGTTCTCTGCTGCGCAGCAGGGATGGCCGTGGCAGAAGAAAAGAACATTCTGGTCACCAGCGGAAGTGATCGTGCCACGCCTATCGCCGTCGTACCTTTCGGTGTGCAGGGCGGTAGCGTGTTGCCCGAGGACATGGCCGACATTATCGGTAATGACCTGCGCAACTCCGGTTATTACTCGCCGATCCCACGGCAGAACATGATCGGCCAGCCAAGCCAGGCCAGCGAAGTGATCTTCCGTGACTGGAAAGCCCTGGGTGCCCAGTACGTCATGGTCGGTAGCATCGTGCCAGCCGGCGGTCGCCTGCAGGTGCAGTACGCCCTGTTCAACGTCGCCACCGAGCAGCAAGTGCTGACCGGCAGCGTCTCCGGCGGCGTCGACCAGCTGCGTGACATGTCGCATTACATTGCCGACCAGTCGTTCGAGAAACTCACCGGCATCAAGGGTGCGTTCTCTACCCGTATGCTGTACGTAACGGCTGAGCGCTTTTCCACCAACAACACCCGCTACACCCTGCAGCGTTCGGACTATGACGGTGCCCGTGCAGTGACCCTGCTGCAATCGCGTGAGCCGATCCTGTCTCCACGTTTTGCCCCGGATGGCAAGCGCATTGCCTATGTGTCGTTCGAGCAGAAGCGTCCGCGCATCTTCGTTCAACACATCGACACTGGCCGTCGTGAGCAGATCACCAACTTCGAAGGCCTCAACGGTGCACCTGCCTGGTCGCCGGATGGTTCGCGCCTGGCATTCGTGCTGTCCAAGGACGGCAACCCTGACATCTATGTGATGAACATGGGCT
The DNA here is from genome assembly GCF_049310525.1 of Pseudomonas sp. GZD-222. NCBI lineage: Bacteria > Pseudomonadati > Pseudomonadota > Gammaproteobacteria > Pseudomonadales > Pseudomonadaceae > Pseudomonas > Pseudomonas sp. GZD-222. The sequence continues at coordinate 36,349 of NZ_JBMOWO010000017.1, read as the reverse complement.
CGCGCCAACTGTCGCGCGTTACTGCCGGTCCTGGTATCAACACCGAACCGTTCTGGGGTAAAGATGGCTCGACCATCTATTTCACTTCCGACCGTGGTGGCAAGCCTCAGATCTATAAAACCAATGTTTCTGGTGGTGGTGCCGAGCGTGTAACTTTTGTTGGTAACTACAACGCCAACCCTAAACTTTCGGCGGATGAAAAGACCCTGGTGATGATTCATCGTCAACAAGGTTTCACCAACTTCAAGGTGGCTGCACAAGATTTGCAACGCGGTAGTGTAAAGATTCTCTCAGAAACAAGTCTTGATGAGTCTCCTACTGTTGCGCCCAACGGCACCATGCTAATCTACGCCACCCGCCAGCAGGGCCGGGGAGTCTTGATGCTCGTCTCTCTCAACGGACGCGTGAGGCTCCCGCTTCCTACCGCTCAAGGCGAAGTCAGAGAACCGTCCTGGTCCCCTTACCTGAACTGACGCGGCGCTTTACGTTGTACTTAACACATTGGGGTTCATTAGGAGTTTCACGATGGAAATGCTGAAGTTTGGTAAGTTTGCTGCGCTGGCTCTGGCCATGGCCGTAGCTGTAGGTTGCTCTTCGAAAGGCGGCGACGACGCTGGTCAAGGCGCTGTTGACCCTAACGCTGGCTACGGTGCCAACACTGGCGCTGTTGACGGCAGCCTGAGCGAAGAAGCTGCTCTGCGCGCAATCACCACCTTCTACTTCGAATACGACAGCTCGGACCTGAAGCCAGAAGCCATGCGCGCTCTGGACGTTCATGCCAAGGACCTGAAAGGCAACGGCGCTCGCGTCGTGCTGGAAGGTAACACCGACGAGCGTGGTACTCGCGAATACAACATGGCTCTGGGCGAGCGTCGTGCGAAAGCCGTTCAACGCTACCTGGTACTGCAAGGCGTTTCTCCTGCCCAACTGGAACTGGTTTCCTACGGCGAAGAGCGTCCAGTTGCCACCGGCAACGACGAGCAGTCCTGGGCTCAAAACCGTCGCGTCGAACTGCGTAAGTAATTCGATATGCGAATGTGCCGTCGTGCTGTAACCGTCCTGGCGCTCAGCCTGCCCCTCGTGGCTTGGGCTGAGGTTCCTGTTGTTGATGACAACGCTGGCTATAGTGGCGCAAGCAGCTATCCGCCATCGGGTTATGGTACGAACGGCGCCTACGCCGGGGGAGGGGTTACGGCCCCTGCCTCGGCGCAGGGTCAGCTGTTCATGCAACTGCAGCAGATGCAGGATCAGCTGTCGCGTCAACAAGGCATCATCGAAGAGCTGCAAAACGATGTTGCGCGCATGAAACAGGAAAGCCTGGAGCGTTATCAGGACCTGGATCGGCGTATTGGAACCGGTGCTCCTGCCGAGGCTCCACAGAATTCTCCAGCCGGTGGCGAAGCCGCCGCCGGCGCCGCTGCAGGTGCTGCCGCCGCGCAACCACCAGCAGCCAGTGGCGAACCTGGCGATCCGGCCAAAGAGAAGCTCTATTACGACGCTGCTTTTGACCTGATCAAAGCCAAGGATTTCGACAAGGCCAGTCAGGCGTTCAACGCCTTCCTGCGCAAATACCCCAACAGTCAGTACGCCGGCAATGCCCAGTACTGGCTGGGTGAGGTGAACCTGGCCAAAGGTGACCTGCAAGCCGCAGGGCAAGCCTTCGCCAAGGTCAGCCAGCTGTATCCCAAGCACAACAAAGTGCCGGATTCGTTGTACAAGCTGGCCGACGTAGAACGCCGCCTGGGTCACACCGACCGGGTCAAAGGCATTCTGCAGCAAGTGATTACCCAGTACCCGGGTACCTCTGCTGCACAACTGGCCCAGCGCGACCTGCAGAAGCTCTAAGTCAGCTGTTTCAAAAGAAACCCGCGCCAGTCGCGGGTTTTTTCGTTAGAGGGATGGTGCACAAACTCCTTGCCGAATAATGGCGCAGGCCCCATTCTGCGGGCCTTTCAGCCCTGGGTTGACTGGGGCACAACAGCCATTTAGAGGGCCATTCCACCTGGGCGCATGCCCGGTGCACGTGACCCGCTGCCAGGAGTTGCGCCATGTCGGATCATCTGATGAAACGAGACGGACGGTTCATCTACCGCCGCCGCTTCCCTGTGGAAGTTGCCAGCATTGTGGGCCGAACCGAGTTCCGAAAGGCCCTCGGCACCAGCGACCGTAAGGAGGCATTACAGCTTGCCCGAGTGGTGTCCGTGGACTTCGACCGTACCTGTGCCGAAGCAATGGGCCATACCGCATCGGCAGGCAGTGCGGGAGGGCAACCGGCCCCTGGCGCACCTTCTCAGAGGGTGACGGCAGACGCGATCCTAGAGCGCCTACAGGCTGTTGTAGAACAGGCTACCCGGTCGGTCATTGAGGCGGTTGAGCCAAGCCAGCGGTTGACTCCTACCTGGGCTGCCGAACTGGAATGGCGAAAGGAGGCTTGGCTAGCTGTTTCAAAGGGCCAGCATCCAGATGCAACTAAATACAGCCCTCTGGAAGCGATGGCTGTATACCGGTCCTTGGAGGCGTTGGGACGTGGGGAGATACCTGCGCTGGGCCAAGCCACCAACACCCAGGGCGTGCCTGCTTTGGCGCCTGCTGCGCCTGTTTCAGAGCAACCTGCGTCTACAATTCCTGCACAACGGGCGCGGCATGGGCAGACCACGGCCGACGAGTTTCAGCGAACCTTGGACAAATACCTGGCCCAGGCTACGCCTCGACGTGGTCAGCAGGTTCAGACGCTGTGCCGGGACGCCCTTCGATGGCCAGCCACCCCAGCGGAGCAAGTGCAAAGCATCCTCGACTATGGCCAGCGGCGCCTTGCCGAGGGCATGAAAGCGTCGTCTCTTAATACCAGCACCAATGCAATTCTGGCTGTGCTTCGCTGCATGCCGGGTTGGGAGGGGATCAAACTGCCCAAGCTGGACGCCACTGCCAAGACCATTCGTTCCGGCGCTGGTGCCAGGAAGGAGGCCCGCCAGCCGATCCCTGTGGCGATGCTCCGTGCGTGTATCCAGAACATGTGCAATACCGCACCGGAAGCCGACTGCGCAGCGCTGCTCATCCTGGCTCGATACGGTTTGCGCCCGTCCGAGTTGTTGAGAGAGGGGCCGGGAGCATTGGTGGTGCGAGAGGACATCATGGGCGGCAAGGAGCTGGTGTTCCAGGCGGGGCTGTCCGGCAGGAAGACCGACGCTAGCCGCCGTGACCTACCCGTGCATGAGGATGATGCTCGGCTATTCAGGCTGGTATTGGCCGAGAGGGGAGAGCCAGCCGACCCGGGTCGTAGGACGGAGCAGCGGGTACGCCGGTTGCATGACCTACTTGGCCGTCGTTTGCCTGCTGGTTACACCTTGTACGGTGTCCGGCACACCGTGGCTGACCTGATGCGTCATGCTGGGGCCACTGAGCAGCAGGCCGGGGCAATCCTTGGGCACGTTGGGAAACAGAGCATGACCAGCATCTACGGTGGCAAGTCGGCTTTGACTGCTCAACGGGAACTGCTGGGCAAGGTGCGCCAGTTGCTTGAAAGTCCTCCGGCCTAAATTCGTTGCAATCGTGCGCGGCGGGAGTCTGACCCGATCAAGGCCAAACTCCCCCGTAGGGCATGTATAGCAAGGGTTTTGACAGCGCTATGCGCCATAAGCCCTCGCCGCTACTTGGCGCGGAGTCGTTTGAACTCATCGTCTCCGACGACCGGGGCGGTAGGGCCTTGCCCCTTGAGCAAGCTGATGGAGTGCTCGCAATCGGTTAGGTTGTGGTAGCTCTCAGAGCTAACGGCGATGGTCTTTGAGTTCTTTGCTACAAACTTCCAGCGCCATTCCTTTGCTGCATCCTTGTAAACATAGAAGTACGCAACCTCGGCCATCAGTGACTCTCCATTTGCGGATAGGAGTGGTGACGCTAGCAATTAGATGTGGCACCTGTCTACTGACGCTAGTCAATGGCGAGCGTTTAACAAGCCCTTGACGAACGACAACAGATTGTTATGCTCGACCCCAAGCCACCCAGCAAGGAGTCAGCAGCATGCAAGTCGTCGCCTATTACCGAGTATCGACCGAGAAGCAAGGGCGCTCTGGGCTGGGGCTGGAGGCTCAGCGGGAGTACATCCAGACCGCCGCGCAGCAGGCAGGGTGGGAAGTGGTAGCCGAGTATACCGAGGCAGGTGTCAGCGGCACCGTGCATCCCCTGGAGCGCCCGGAGGGGGCCAAGGCGTTTGGTCACGGTCTGCCGGTGGTGGTGGCCAAGCTGGACCGCCTGAGCCGCGACGTAGAGCATATCTCTGGGATGATGAAGCGGGCTGAGTTCCGTGTCGCCACCATGCCCAACGCAGATACCTTGCAACTCCATCTCTACGCGGCCCTAGCCGAGCAAGAGCGCACGTTTATCAGTCAGCGTACCAAGGCCGCTCTGGCGTCCCTCAAGGCACGTGCCGAGGGCGGAGATACAGAGGCGCTGGCGAAAGTCGAACGACGCTCAAAGGGGCGCGCAGTAGGGCAGGTAGCGGGACAGGCCGCTGCTGTGGATGCAGTAAAGGCGAAGGCGGACCGTTGGGCCGATAGCATGGCCTCACATATCAAGGCCGGGATGTTCGATGGCTGCCGGACGCTGGCTGCTATGGCCTCGTGGCTCAACGATCAAGGGCATCGGACTGCGCGTGGCGCATCGTTCAACCCGATGCAGGTGAAGCGGCTGTTAGAGCGTCAGGGCATTGCCTTCCCCTGATCTAGCCTGGCTCTGCACTCCCGGCCTGATCTGTGCTGGCTCCGCGCCGAGAGCCGTTCCAGGCCTTGTCTGGGCTACCTGCCCGCCAGCCCTTGCGCCATGGGTCTTTGGCTATTCCTGGAGAACTGTCACATACAATAGCAGCAGGGATATCCACCTGGCTTTGCTGCTGGTTCTGTCCGGTACCTACGTGTTCACGGCGTCTGCCACCCTAAGTGGGCGCCGTGCTTTTTACCCTCAGCACTGAACATCATCGCTGTCCGCCCGGCCATGCAACGGTCTGGGCATACGAACCCACCTTTGGCGATATCTGAGATACCGAACGGCACTCGTCGTCTTCTTGGATAGGTTCGATAGCAGCATCTTTGTATCCCACGCCACGCAAGGCGTTCCCCTTTTTTAATAACGTGACTTGTATCCTGATAAGGAGGATTCACCGTGTCCGATCTTTACAAGCGGCGTGGCCGCAAGCCATTGGCTGCTGCCCGCATTGTCGAGGTAATGCGACGTTTGCAGTACCAGAATGCACCGGTTACGACCGCTGTCTTGCGCAAGCATCTACCCGACCTCCCAGCGTCCAGCCTCCTGCGCGCTGTGCAATGGCTACGCGATGAGGCCGGTCTTCTGGTCCGAAATATCAGTGGAACCAACGTGCGTGAATACCTGCTAGGCACGCAGCATCGTACCTGGGCAATCAACCTGTCGTCCGAGCAGGTTCGCCAGTCGGCCCGCGCCGAGACGACTCTGCTGATCGTGCTCCAAGGCGCCCGGCGGGGTAAGCCCTGATGGCCCGACCTCGCAAAATAAATCTCGACCGGCTCGGCCTGGAGCTACTGGCAGCGACTATCGACGGCACCCAACAGCGTTACAAGGACGCGAAGGAGCAGGGCTACCCTGTCGATGCCGCGACCATTAGCGCCTCGGTCTCCCTGCTCAAGCTCATAGAGGCCGCGAAGGCAGCCCGTGAGGGTGACAGTGCCAACGAGCTGGCCAAGCTGCGTGCAGAGTTTGACGCTAAGCGACAGCCCCTCGCCAAATCTGCAACCTCTGCACTCCCGATTCAAACCGATCCCGCCGACCGCACAGCGCTTCTTGCTGAGTACGGCCTAGCCGACCCCGCAACCTGATACCGACGGCCTGGAGCTTTCGACCGGAGGAACCATGACCACTAATCTCGAACGACTAAAACAGCAAGGCCAAGCTGCTGCCGAAGTAACCGCCTCTACCGAGCGCCCGCCCTTCGACCGCGTCGCTGTCCTAATGCAAGTGATCCGCCAGAATCCCAACCTCCGAGGCGCGGAGATGGATCGACTTGTCGACCAGCTAGAGGCGGACTACAACCGCACCGGCACGACTCCGAAGAACGCTCAGGCTGTAGTGCGTCGGCATCACGGCAAGGTGAAGGCTCTGCACCGCGAGCTGTCCCAAGAGCTGCACGCTATTGGCTACTGTGGACGCTATGCAACCGCCGGGGAGGTGCTGGATCTGATGACCGAAGCGCACGACCGGGCATTGGATGCTGCGCGTCCTTCCGCCCGTGCCATCTTGCGCCAGCAGGTAGGTGAGCACTGGCACGACATAGCCAAGCGCCTGCGTTCTGAGGGTGCCACCTATGGAGCTATAGCCAAGGCTATTGGCCAGGGGCGTAGCGCAGTGTCGAACTACCTACTGAGGAACGCATGAGAATTCTTTAGGGTACGTAGTACTTATAGAAATTAGGTGTGTTTCAGGTGTACACGCGTGTACACCCCCGTGTACACCTTCCCTAGATTGTTCGTTATCTGACCAGTCTTGCAAGCCCGCCCCCAGGGCCTTGTAGTCGCTCAGGCGCGAACCTAGCAAACCCATGCCCAAGCCTTCCCAATGCGCCTCTATTGGCGTAGGCGAAGCCGTGGGCGGCATCCAAGGAGAACCAACATGACTGCCCGTTATTCCCACATCGTCAAGGACAATCCAGCCACCGCGCTGACCCTGGATCACAACGCTCTGGCGGTCGTACTGCGCATGATGTCCCACGACAAGGTGCGCGGCTTGACCCTGACCAAACGCCTAAAGTGGATTGCCCACGTCCAGCGCGACGGGGTGCTTTACCAAAAAGAATTCCCGTTCGGTGAGAAGGCTCAGGCACTGGCGTGGTTGCTCTGCACCCGAGCCCAGTTACAGGCCACCGGCAAAGATGGTGATCGCCGAGGCAAGTGGAAGCGCTCGCCAGTCGAGGCAGTGGCATGATCCCGGCCAGCAATACAGGGGGCATCCACGAGCTGATTGGCATGATTCAGTCGGTGCAGGAAACGCCTGAGACCGAGGCTGCCAGGGCGGAGGCTATGGCCCGGCGACAACGTGGCCTGACTCATGCCGACCTTACCGAACTCTCAATGCAGGCGTATCAGTTTCGCCAAGCCCGAGAGGCGCAGCAGGCCGTCCAATCACAGGCAGCTATCAGCAGCGGCACAGTCGAGCAGTTCACCGCTGAGGTGATCGCAGGCGGCAATGCCGCAGCCACTCGCCGCCAGCGTCCAGGCTCCTCTCTCGGCATCAATACCTGACTGGCTGCATTCACGACCTCGATCCAAACCAATTACATGAACACGCACCGGAGAACACAAATGTCTAAGATCAATAAGCAAGTTATCAACGCAATCGTATCGCCGCGCACCCAAGCCCTGTTAGGCGCCCTGCGCACCGCCATTACCCTGGGCCGCCTCGACGTGCCGGAACTCACCGCGCCCGCTGTCCCCCAGAACTACGCCGATGTGAAAGCCGGGCTGAGCCGTATGGCTGAGCGCTTCATTGACCCGGCCCGAGCCGAGGGCAAGCGCACTGGCGCTGATGATGTAGCGCGGGAGCTGGGCTCTGTACTTGCCCAGGCCGCACGATCCGGCATGCCACTGGCCGACCTTCCCTCGGCCATTCAGTACGACGATGAGGCGAGGCAGTACCGGGGGCAGCAGGCCGAGTACCTGCGCTCCAGCGATGCCCACGCTGCCCGCCAGGCTGAGGCGATCCAGACCTGGCTGGCCGACCTGCTGGCGGTTCTGCATGTGCGCGGCGTGTTGGGCGCTGACGTGGTGCGGGATGCCGCTGGCGCCGGTAACAAGACTATGGCCGCAACCGCGCTGGACCTCGTAGCCCGCGAGAAACTGAACACCGCCGGTGCCGCCGACCTGCCTGTCATGGCCGCTGGCCGGGGCCTGATGGTGCTTCTTGCCGCTGGCGTTGATCCCGCTGAACTGGTACTGACTGACCTTGAGGTGCTGGTGGCGCTGGCGGGTAGTGAGATCATTCCAGCCACTCTGCCTGGCGCTGGCCTATCGGCTGCTGACCTGTCATTCCGGGCTGGTGCGTCTCTGGTGAAGTTAAGTACCCGTGGCGCTGTCCTTTACCGTGAGGCCGATGCTCAAGGTGGCCGTGTAGTCCTGCCGCACAGTGTGCTGGTTGCCGTGAGCCAAGCCGCATTGGAGCAGTTACAGGCGGAAGTAGGCGAGCGCCTGGCCCGTACACCTCACCGATTCCAGGAGGCGGCGGTGGGCAATAGCTCTCTGGACCGGAGCCGCCGCGTCTTGCACGGCGGTGGTCTGGGCGGCTTCGCGGCGACTATTGGTTAACTGTTGGATGGCCCGCCTGCACGGCCTTGGCCTCTATGGTTGCTGGAATGGCCTTTCTAAGAACCGGCTCGAATCCTTGGCATCCAGGTATTGCCCGCGTGTCGAGAAGTAGCCCCCGGCGATGGCTTTAACTTCCCAGTCCTCCAGGTTACGACCTGCCAACTGCTCGGCATAGTAGACCCCGCACACGGCTTGCTGGCGTACGGCAATATCGCCATTGCGCGTGTATTGCCAGCGAGCCAAGAGGAAGCCGATACCGCCCCACAACAATACCTGCCACTGCTCCATGGGAATCTCCTCTTAATGGTGCTGGCAGTTTGATATGTGAATGCAGATTTCGCCAATCCGACTTGGCCTACATGTACCGTTCTAGTGGGGCACAAGCCCTGTGCACCGGACGTGACGCAACGAACCGACAAACGGCTCAAACCCAGTAAAATCAAGGCTTCTGGACTAATTGCCCGGTTCTTCGTTAGAATCTTTGCCCTTTTATTGAAATACGCTGCTGAGAACTACGCGATGACGGGTTTTCAGCGGTGCCTGACGGAGGCGGACAGCCTGTTTAGCTGTTACGCCCGTGGCGACTATGCAAGACACATTACGTATTACCGAAGTTTTTTACTCTTTGCAGGGTGAAACGCGTACCGCTGGCTTGCCCACGGTTTTCGTTCGTCTCACCGGCTGCCCATTGCGCTGTCAGTATTGCGACAGTGAGTACGCGTTCAGCGGCGGCAGCATTCGCACCCTCGATTCGATCCTTGAGCAGGTCGCAGGCTTCCGGCCGCGTTATGTCTGCGTCACCGGTGGTGAGCCGCTGGCCCAGCCCAATGCCATTCCACTGCTCAAGCAGCTCTGCGATGCAGGCTACGATGTTTCCCTCGAGACCAGTGGCGCACTGGATATCTCCAAGGTGGATAGCCGTGTCAGTCGGGTGGTTGACCTGAAAACCCCCGGCTCTGAAGAAGTGCACCGTAACCGCTACGAGAACATTGAACTGCTGACTCAGAACGATCAGATCAAGTTCGTCATCTGTTCGCGTGAAGACTACGACTGGGCGGTGTCCAAACTCATTCAGTACGGTCTTGAGCAACGTGCGGGCGAAGTACTGTTTTCGCCGAGTCATCATCAGGTGAGTGCCACGGACCTCGCCGACTGGATCGTGGCCGATAATTTGCCGGTTCGTTTTCAGATGCAGTTGCACAAGCTGCTCTGGAACGACGAGCCAGGACGCTGACAGGAGTGAATGCAATGACTGAAAAACGTGCGGTTATCCTGCTTTCCGGTGGCCTTGATTCGGCTACTGTGGTGGCGATGGCCAAAGATGAAGGCTACAAGTGCTACACCATGAGCTTCGACTACGGCCAGCGTCATCGTGCCGAACTGAACGCCGCTGCGCGGGTAGCCCGTGACCTGGGTGTGGTCGAACACAAGGTTATCGGCCTGAACCTGGACGGTATCGGCGGTTCGGCCCTGACCGACAGCAGCATCGATGTGCCAGAGGTGCCGAGTGAGGGTATCCCGGTCACTTACGTGCCTGCGCGCAATACGGTGTTCCTGTCCCTGGCGTTGGGCTGGGCTGAGGTGCTGGAAGCGCGGGATATCTTCATCGGCGTCAATGCCGTGGACTATTCCGGTTATCCTGATTGCCGCCCGGAGTTCGTCGAGGCGTTCGAGCGCATGGCCAACCTGGCTACCAAGGCCGGTGTCGAAGGGCAGGGCTTCCGCATCCAGGCGCCACTGCAGAACCTGAGCAAGGCGCAGATCGTGCAGGCCGGTATGGCCCGCGGGGTGGACTACAGCCTGACGGTTTCCTGTTATCAGGCCGACGATGAAGGCCGGGCGTGCGGCAAATGCGACAGCTGCCGCCTGCGTGCCGACGGCTTCAAAGTGGCAGGCGTTGCAGACCCAACACGATATTTTTAAAATATTTTGCGATGGGGTGTTGATTTCCTGTTAGAAATCAGTATTATACGCGCCATCCAACGGGTCGTTAGCTCAGTTGGTAGAGCAGTTGGCTTTTAACCAATTGGTCGTAGGTTCGAATCCTACACGACCCACCATACGCTGTAAGAGAGAGCCCGCGTCCTGAGAAGGTCGCGGGCTTTTTCGTTTTCGGCCATTTTTCCTTACCAGTGGGTGCAAGCGCCGTGTTGTTCAGATTAGTTCTGGTCGCCATGTTGTTGGCGATTTCTGCATGCAGTTCTCAACCCACCGGCTCAGGTGTCGCCACCACCAAGGTTGCGAGTGGCGTCTACAAGGTCAAGCGTGGTGACACGTTGTATTCGATCGCCTCGCGCCATGGCTGGAATTTCAAGGAGCTGGCGCGCTACAACGGCATCAGCCCGCCTTACGCGGTGAATGTGGGGCAGACCATTCGTTTTGGTGGCTCGAAAACGACGACGCGCACAACGACCACAACGGCCAGCAAGAGCAAGCCCGTTGCCCCGGCTAGCAAAGTAACCTTGCGCGGTTGGGCGTGGCCGCTGCAGGGGGCGGTGATTGGCCGTTACTCCGCAGCCGACAAGCTCAGCAAGGGCATTCGCATCGCCGCTACCCAGGGACAGCCGGTTTTTGCCAGCCTTGGCGGCAAGGTGGCATTCGCCACCAATATCCGCGGCTATGGCAACCTGATCATCCTCCAGCACGGCACGTCCCATGCCAGTGTCTACGGCCACAACAGCAAATTGCTGGTCAAGGAAGGGCAAACCGTCAGCAAGGGCCAGAAGATCGCCGAAGCGGGCGATCTGGATACCCATCGCGTGCAGCTGTACTTCGAGATTCGCCAGAACGGTAAACCGATTGACCCGTTGAGTGTGCTGCCTGCCGCAGGCTGAACTCAGCCACCCTGCACCGGCCTTGGCTGCAGCAGCGGGTCATGAGGGTTGATCTGGCGTAAGGCCTGAAGCAACTCATCGGCTTTACCCGGCTCCTGGTTCTCCTGCAGGTAGTGGATCAGCGCCAGGCGCACATCACGGTTGTAGGGTTGTTGTTGCAGGCTACGCCAGAGTTGCTCGCGAGCTTTTGCTGGCTGGCCCTGGTCATGCAGCGCTACCGCCAGTACATAGCCGTAGGCGGTGTTCTCGGGCTCGAGCTGGACGGCCTTGTGCAAGGCCTTGAGTGCGGCTTCGCGTTGTCCTTGGCGAATCAGGGCAAAGCCATTGGCTTGATGAAGCAGTGCGGCTTCAGGGTGCAGCGCCAATGCCTGGTCAAGCTCGGTGCGAGCCTCGCTGCTGCGGCCATGACTGTCGAGCCACTGCGCCAGCGCCACGCGTGCCGGGATGAAGTCGGCATCGCGCTTGATGGCGCTGCGCAAATAGGCCTCGACATCGGCGTCACGGCCATTGGCCTGATACAGCATGGCCAGGTTGAGATTGGCTTCAGCGCGCTCGAGCAGACTCAGCTGTACCTTTTCGTATTCGCCGATGGCCTTGTCGAACGCCGATGTGTCCGCTCCCAGTCCCGTTGCGCGCGCCGGCAGCAGGGCATAGGCGGCGGCGATGCGTACGGCCAGGGTCGGGTCGCGTAACAGCGGTGCCAGCAGGCCCTGACGTTGCTCCGCCGGCATTAGGGCCGCGACCGCCTCCAGGGCGCTGAGGCGCACTTGCGCGTCACTGTGTTTCAAGTCGTGGACGGCGGCCTTGAAGGCTTTTTCGCTAGGATAGTTGGCCAGCTCGGCGAGCAGAGTGGCGCGGCGGATGGCCGGCAATCCGGAGCTTTGCAACTGTTCCAGCAATGCCTGCGCCGCGCCCGGTTTGCCGCTGCGCAGCAGGTCCAGGCTGCTGGCATAGGTCGAACCAGCGTCCTTGTCGTACCAGAGGCGGAACTGTTCGGCGACGCGTTGGCCAGCGCTGGATTGGTGACAGCTCAGGCAGGCATCCGGTGTGCCCAGTTGTAACGCTTGGGTCGGCGCCGGAATGCTGAAACCGTGGTCATGACGCCAGTCATTGACCATGTAGAACTTGCCCGGCATGTGGCAATCCACACACTGCGAGCCGGGCTGGCCGGGGCTGTGCCGGTGGTGTTCGACGGACTGGTAATCCTTGGCTTTCAGACCAGCGCCATCGATGCCGGCAATCGCGCTTTTGCCCGCCGGGTTGTGACATTGCAGGCACACGCCATCCCCGGGCGCCTTGAGCTGGGTGCTGTGCGGGTCATGGCAATTGCTGCAGCGCACGCCTTTGGCAAACATCTTGCTCTGGGTAAAGGCGCCGTACTCGAACACTTCATCCTTGATCTTGCCGTCGAGCGCATACAGCTCGCGGGTCAGACGGCTGGGCAGGTAGTCGTCCATCAACCGGCGGTCGTTGTGAAAGCCGTCACTCAACGGCGCACGGCGTGCATGGCAGCGGGCGCAGGTCTCGACTTCACTGAGGTTGTTGCTCGGCGCCAGGCTGCGGCTGAAGCCCGCATTGGCCGATGTGGCTGGCTTGGCTGCAGCCCACTCCAGGTGGCGCGAGGCGGGGCCGTGGCAGGCCTGGCAACCAACGCCGAGGCTGTTCCATTGGCTGTCGAAGGCGCCGCTCACCGCATTGAAATTACGTTTGTAGCCAGTGGTATGGCACTCCACGCACATGAAGTTGGCGTTCTGCTGCGGCTTGCTCCAGTGCAAAGGGTCTTTGAAGTCCACACCTTGGCCGGGATAGAGGTGGAACCAGCGTTTTTTCTGGGTATCCCAGGCCACTCCGAGGGCCTGCAGGTGACCTTCGCCGGTGTCGATCAGGTATTGCTGCAGCGGCTCGACACCAAAGGCGTAGGCCACACGAAAATCCTTGTTCTGGCCATCGGTACCGACGGTATTGACCCAGAACTCCGCACCCTGGCGAAAGAACCGGGTGACTTCGTTTTCGCCCTTGAACACCTTGTCGGCGAAGTCGCCCAGGACCGACTGATCAGTGGCAGTCTGCATCGCCAACTGGTGATGCGAGCCTGTCCATTGCTTGCTTTGCTCCTGATGACAGCCCTGGCATTGCGCTTCATCGACCAGCGTTGCTGGCGCAGGTACCGGTACCGGTACAGAGGGTGGAGGGGCGGTGGTCACGGCTGTGACGGGGGCGGTCTGATCGATCAGTACCCAGGCGATCACGGTCAGCAGCAGGGCCAGGCCCGCCAGCACGGGCCAGAACCAACGGCGAGAGGGCGAGGCCGGTGGCGGGGTATCGGTACGCTTGCGGTGAGGCTTGGACATGCAGACTTCCGTGATCCGATGAACTAAGGGCAACTTGGGTGAGGCGAGGGCAGAGCGTCAAAGGGTTCAAGGCAGGCCAAGAAACCAGCGAAAGTATGGGTTCTGGCCGTCTTCCCGGGCCACTTCGCGTACCTGCCGGGCCCAGGCTTCACGCTGTCCCCGGTAGGCCGTGAGACCAACCTGATAAAAGCGGTGCAGACGCTGGCGCTGATCGCTCAGCTGCATACTGAACAAGGTGTCGGCACCCAGCAGCGGAGGTGGGCTGCTCAGGGCCAAAAGTGTCGGTAGCACGCGGGTGATTTCATCACTGCGCACCCAGGGGGCGTACTCGATGCGCGGCTGATCATCGGTCACCGCAGCGCTATCGGCGGCATAGCGCTCCAGGCCGTCGCGATCGGTCACCCAGGTGGCCAGCAGGCTGGCCGCTGAATCGATGCCGACCTGCGCCAGGCTGCTTTGTACTTCGGGCTGTTGCAGGCGTTGGCGGATACGCGCAAGGTCCAGCTCGACGGGCTGCTGCGAACCGATCAGGAGCATCTCGTGGAACTCGGTGGTCCACAGCGAGGCATGCGGGAACACATCGAGAAAGCTGCGAACCAGGGCGCGGCTGTCTTCGTCGTTCTGGGTCGGCAAGGGTAGCCACTGGGCGACCAGGCCCTGGTGATTGAGACGGCTGGAAGCCAGCTGATAAAAGTCACGCGAGTACAGATTGACCACACCGGCGGCCGAGGGCGGTGGTGGCTCAAGAGTAATCAGGTCATAGGTCTGTGGATTGCCAAGCAACTCGCGGCGGCCATCGCGCAGGCGCACCTGCAGGCGCGGATCACTGGCGGCGTTGTAGTTGCCCTGGAACAGCGCAGAGGCGCTCACCACACCGGGCAGCAATTCGGCAACCACCCGTTGTTCCAGCCCCGGATAGCGCAACAAGGCACCGGCAGTGATCCCGGTACCCAGGCCAATGACCAGCGCCGAGCGCGGCTCGCCATTGTGAATCAGCAGGGGCAACAGGGCTTGCAGGCGCATATAGCGTAGCGACGGCATGGCATCGCCGGTGTTGGACACACCCTGGATGTACAGGCGGCGGAAACTGCCCTGGCGCTTTTGTTGCTCGACTACGGCCACCGTGCCGCCGCGGCCTTCCTGGTAGAACACCAGCTCGCTGTTGCGTGCGCCGGGCAGCAACTGGGCGAGGCGATCAACCGGTGTCAGCAGTGCCAGAGCCAGGCTGGCTGCGCCGAGGGCGAACACCGCCCGGCGTTTACCTGCGCTCACCCGTTCACCGCGCAGCACCGCCAGCAGGGCGACCAGCGCCGCCAGCACCGCGAGCAGGCCCAGGGTGCGTATCAATCCCAGCTGTGGCACCAGCACGAATCCGCAGAGCATCACCCCGACAATGCCCCCCAGGGTGTTGAACGCCACCACCGAGCCGACGTCACGGCCGATGTGCCCTTGTTCGCTGACCAGTCGCAAGGCCAGCGGAAAGGCCGCGCCAAGCAGGGTGGTCGGCAAGAACACAATGCTCAGGGCGACAACTGCAAAGCGTGCGCACATTCCGGCCAGGGCGCTGCCGCCAAGGGCCAGCACCGCCGCTTCAGCTTGACTCTGCAGGCTGATCAGCCAGCGCCCGAGGCCGGCCATTTCCAGTAGCGCCAGCAGCCCGGCAGCGCCTATCAACAGGGCGAACACTCCCCAGGGATCGCGGATCTGGTCGGCGCGCCGCGCATACAGTGCGCTACCCAGCACCAGGCCAGCGAGGTAGGTCGCCAGGACCACGGCAAAGGCAAACGTGCGGGTGCTCATGAATTGAACGATGGCCTGCGACCAGACCACTTCGTAGCCCAGGGCGATGCCGCCGGCCATGGCATACAGCAGCAGCGCCAGGTAGGCAGTCCCTTTGCGCGGTTGCGCCGGGGCGCTTGCAGGCTCGCTGGCGCTGCTGCCCCGGGCCAGCCAATAGGCCCCGGCGGCGGCCAGCAGGTTGAGCACCGCGGCGGCACAGGCACTGCCGCGAATCCCCAACAGCGGAATCAGCACGAAGGCCGCCATCAGGGTACCGACGATGGCACCTGCGGTGTTGGCAGCATACAGCTGGCCCCCGGCGCGGCCGATGTCGTCGGCATCACGGGTCACGGCACGAACCAGTACCGGCAAGGTACCGCCCATCAACAACGCGGGCACGCCGACCAGGGCAAAGGGCAGCGCCCAGGCCAGCAGACCGACGCTGTTCTCAAGCCGGGCGAAAGGGCCGGCGGCCCAGCCCAGGCCCCAGGTCGCGGTGATACCACAGGCCGCCACTGCTACTTCCAGCAGCGCGTAGAAGCGCATGGGCCGTAGCAGCCGGTCGGCATGTCGTCCCAGCCACAGGCCGCCGAGGGCGAGTCCCGCGAAAAAAGCGCTGATGCCGGCAGTGATGGCATAGACCTCGACGCCGACCACCAGTGACAGCTGTTTGATCCACAGCACCTGATATATCAACGCCGCCGCGCCGGAAGCCAATAGCAGCAGGGCGGCCTGAGGCAGGTGGGTGTGAGTCCGGGCGTTGGTGTTGACGATGGCTTTGCGGCGTCGGGAGGTACTGGCTACCGGCATCGGGGCGAAGGCCTTGTATGGGTCTGCGTAGAGTGCTGTATAGCGCACTGTCAGTGCTTGAGCCTAGCAGCTGAAACGCCAAGCAAGGTGCCAGTCCCGCCCGGATGTGCAAGGTAGAAGGTCGCAGGGTGTTTTCGAGAGGGAGCGAGGCACCGCAGGTTGAAGTGCGGTGCCTCGCGATCAGGGCTGGATCATTGCTTGTTCTGTTTCATTTTCGCTTCGATCCTGGCGTCGACGCTTTTGCGCACCTGGTCGATGCTGAAGCTCGCCGGATGCTGGCTGGGCGGATAATCGACGAAGGTTTCCAGGAACATACTGGCCTTCATGGTGGCGATGCCGGTGAGGTAGACGTTCTTCGCCAGCCAGTCGTTGTACTGGTCGGAGACCACGTCGGCGCGTTCATAGGGGTCCATGCGCAGGTTGAAGATCTTCGGCACCCGCAGGCATACGAACGGATCCTGCCAGACTTCGAAACCGCCAGGCCGGCGTTGTTCGCAGAACACCGCTTTCCAGTCACCGAAGCGCATGGCTACGAGGTCGCCATCGTCGTTGAAGTAGTAGAACTCGTCACGGGCTCCCTTGGGTTGTTGGCCGGTCAGATAAGGCAGCTGATTGAAACCGTCCAGGTGAACCTTGAAGTCCTTGCCGCCCGAGGTCGGTGCCCAGCCTTTGAGCAGCTTGTCCTTCACGTCCGGTGCACCGGCCGCGGCCAGCAGAGTGGGGAACCAGTCGAGGCCGGAGAACATCTCGTTGGAAACCGTGCCTTCCTGGATCTTGCCTGGCCAGCGCACGATCGCCGGCACGCGGAACGCGCCCTCCCAGTTGGAGTCTTTCTCACTGCGGAACGGAGTGGTAGCGGCGTCTGGCCAGGAGAACTGGTTGGGGCCGTTGTCGGTGGTGTAGACGACAATGGTGTTGTCGGCGATTTTCAGTTCATCGAGGGTTTGCAGCAATTTGCCGACGTCACCGTCGTGCTCGAGCATACCGTCGGCATAGTCGTTGCCGGGCATACCGCTTTGCCCTTTCATCGAATCGCGCACATGGGTGAACACATGCATGCGCGTGGTGTTCATCCAGACGAAGAACGGCTTGTCGGCTTCGACCTGCTTCTTGATGAACGCCTGGGCGCCTGCCGTGGTCTCGTCGTCGATGGTTTCCATGCGCTTGGTGTTCAGCGCGCCGGTGTCTTCGATCTTGCCATCGGCAAAGGCGTGGATCACCCCGCGCGGGCTGAAGTTCTTGACGAAGGGATCGTTGGGGTCCTTGGGCCAGTAGGGGCGCTCGGGCTCCTCTTCGGCGTTGAGGTGGTAGAGGTTGCCAAAGAACTCGTCGAAGCCATGCTTGGTCGGCAGGTATTCGTCCTTGTCGCCGAGGTGGTTCTTGCCGAACTGTCCGGTGGCATAACCCAGCGACTTGAGCGCCTGGGCAATGGTGATATCGCGGTCCTGCAGGCCCACCGGTGCACCCGGTGCGCCGACCTTGGACAGGCCGGTACGCAGCGGCGACTGGCCGGTGATGAAACTGGAGCGGCCTGCGGTGCAGCTGTTCTCCGCATAGTAATCGGTGAACATCATGCCTTCCTTGGCGATACGGTCGATGTTCGGGGTCTTGTAGCCGACCACGCCCATCGAATAGGCACTGATATTGGTCTGGCCGATATCATCGCCGAAGATCACCAGGATGTTAGGTTTGTCCGCAGCACTGACGGCCCCTGCGGTAATGCCAAGCACGGAGGCTGCGACCAGCGCGAGCCTTGGTATCCATCTGCGATTGCCCGTCATTCGACTTGCTCCCTTTTGCGATCCAGATCGTCAAGCGACGACCAATGAGTTGCTCACTGCGTTACCTGTTGACAGCTTCACTGCATAAACTCATTTCGAAGTGGCCTCGAACGGGAACACCCGTGCCCAGTCGGAAGCCATGTCGACGATGGTCCAGCCCTGACTTCTGGCCTCATCCAGGGCCTTGTCCAGGCGCCCGATCTTCGATTGCCGGTCATAGGCCCATTCACGCGCAGCGTCGGTGTGATGCACCAGGCCCATGAACCGTGCCCCCTCGCCAGCGGCGGTCCACTGCAGCATCTGCAGGTCACCGTCGGAGTTGCCGAAGGCCAGGATCGGTCGTCTGCCGATGATCGCGTCAATGCTCTCCGGCTTGCCGGGACCATCGTCGTTGTGGGCAACTTTGGGCGTGCGCAGGATTGACGGCCGACCATCGACCATCTGGTACTGGGTGATAAAGGTGGAACCGATCACCTGCTCTGGCGGGATGCCGTAGACCTCTTCGGCGAAGGCGCGCATGAAGGCGGTGTCGCCCCCGGAGACGATGTAGGTCTTGAAGCCCTGGCTGCGCAGGTAGTCGAGCAGTTCATGCATCGGCTGGTAGATCATCTCGGTGAAGGGTTTGCCGCTCTTGGGGTGACGGGCCTTGGCCAGCCAGGCTTTGGTCCGCTCGATGAACACTTCGGTGCTGACCCCGGTATGGGTTGCGCCGACGATTTTCAGCAGGCCGTCCATGCCGGCGGCGGCCAGAGCTTCCTGGTCGTTTTCCAGCACGGCCTTGAAGGGCTGCTGGTCTTTCCATTCAGGATGATCCGGCGCCATGCGCTTGACCTCGTCGAAGGCGAACAGCAGCTGGAAATACGCTGGTTGCTCACTCCACAAGGTGCCGTCGTTGTCGAACACCGCGATGCGTTGTTCACTCGGGACAAACTGTTTCGAACCTTCGGTCGTCACCTGCTCGACGAAGCTGAGCAAGGTTGCACGAGGGGCTGTTTCGCGCCAGCTGGGCAGGGGCTCGGCGGCCTGCAAGGGCCAGTGCAGCAGCAGTAACAGCAGCAGCCAGAGCGGCTGGCGAGGGTTGAGGTTCATGGCGACTCCTTGTGGTGTTTCGGGTTCAGGGGACGCAATGAATGCGTTCTGGAAGCTGCGTGGCTATGCGCGGTGGTTTGCTGGTGCAGGGTGTTCAAGCGCGGGATAAGGCTTTCTGGCGCGGCGTCGCTGGCGCTGTGGCCGCCGTAGCACTGGCGCAGCAACTCATCACCGCCACTGCCCAGGCGCAAGCGACCCTGGCTGCGTCGCCACCACAGGTACAGGGCGGTCAGTTGCGCCGGGCGTTGCTGCAATTGCCCGGGCACCTGTTGCCAGGCGTAGGCGGCCGATGCTTGCTGACGGGCCTTGCGCTCAGCTTGCCAACGCTGCCAGGCCGCTTGCCACTGCCCGCCATGGCGGCGTACCAGCACGCTGACAAGTGCCAGCAGCGTCAGCACCAGTGCTGCAGTCAGCCAGTGCCTGGACAGATGCAGGCGTGTCTGCTGGCCGAGTCGCTGCAGATCTTCGCTGACCGAAAACGGCGGCTGGTAAGCGGGGCTGGCGCTGGCCGTAAAGCTGATGGCCGGCAACTGCGCACTGTGCAGGGTCTTGTCCTGGCTGCTCCACCACTGCACTTGCAAGGCCGGCAATTGGTAATGTCCGGGTTTCTCGATGCGATAGCTGGCGCTGTCGATGCGCTGCCCGCCCAGTGGATGCCCGCGGCCATCATCGAGCGCGGTGACTTGCGGGGTCTTGAGGTAGCGACTCAGGCCGGCAACCTCGTCCAGCGGGATGACCGGCAGCATCAGGCTCAGGGCACCGTCGGCCTTGAGGGTCACGCTGCGGGTCAGGCTGTCGCCGACTTTCAGCGTGGTGACGGACGGGCTGATCTGTTGGCTGAGGCTGACCTGGCTGGCGACCAGCACTTGCTGGCCGGCAGCGACGCCTGCCGGTAGCTGGCCGTGCAGGGTCAGCGGCTGAGAACTGGCGCTCAGCGGGGCCTGGGCATTACCGGGACTGGCACTGACCGTCAGGGCGGGGATGTGCAGATCGCCGGCTTGCTGCAGCGTGATCTGGAACACATAGCGAATGCCGAAAAACGGGGTGCCGGCCAGACGCTCGGTCAAGTGCTCGGAATAGTCACCCGGGGGTGTCACCAGTGCACCTGGCAGGTTCAGTTCAGGTAGCTGTGGCGCGCTGGTGAACCAGGTGTCGGTGAGTACGTCCAGTTGCAGCTGCACGGTCTCGCCCACCACCGCCGAGTCAGCGGGCAAAAGTTGCGCCCGTACCCGCAATTGCGGCTCGGCGGCCAGGAGGCTGGCGCTGAACAGGGCGAGGAGGAGCACCAGCGCCTTCATGGTGCGCTCCTTACGGCTGCCTGATCCTGCAGGCTGAATTTGCGCCGCAGAAAATCCGCAGGCGAGGTGGTCAGGTTCTGCAGCCACAGTTCGTCGGAAGCGACCTGGGGTATCTCTACCTGCTTGCTCGGGCCTTTACCCGCCGGTTTGTCATAGGCGACCTTGTCGGCTTTGACGTCGGGGGCATTCTCCTGGGCCGACTCGTAGTCTTTCTGCAGCGCCCGGGCCAGCGCCAGGTTGGCCTCGGCTTCGGCAAACTGCGGTTGCAGGTGTAGTGCCTGGGTGTAGGCGGCAATGGCCTGGTCGAACTTGAAGCGGCGCACGTATATGTTGCCCAGGTAGAAGTACGCCGGGGCGCTGTCGAGCTGGGCGAAGCTGGCCAGGGCCAGGTCGTAGTCGGCGGCGTTGTAGGCGGCGATGCCCTTCCAGTAGGGATCAGTGAAGTGTGCGGCGGCGGCCGGGTAGTGATGATGTTCGAAGGCCCAGCGACCTTGTTGGTCAGGTGTGAAGAAGGCATCGACCAGGCCATTGGCGCGCGCACCGTCCGTTGGCAGCAGCAGCCCCAGCAGCAGGCAGGCGCTCCAGTTCAGGCTCCAGCCGCGACGAATGCACAAGAACGCGATCAGCAGCAGCGGCCAGCACAGCCAGTAACCGGCGTCTTTCCAGTGCAGGGGCTGGCGGTCCTGGCTGGCGCGCTGGAAATGCTCCTGAGCATGGGCCTCGATCCAGTCGAGGTCGTCGTCGTTCACGGTCAGGCTGCCCAGCGGTGCGTCTAGGGCATCGGCCAGTTGCTTGAGCCCATCCTTGTCGAAGCGGCCCAATTGCGGCCGTCCCTGGCTGTCGGTCAGGGGCTGACCATCGCTACCCTTGATCAACCCGCTGTCGCTATTGCCCACGGCCAGTATCAGCACTTGCAGGCGGGTACCGTCCAGAGCCTTGCCCAGTTGTCCCAGCTGGGTACTGTCGGCGCCGTCGCTGACCAGTACCAGGGTGGTCGGGCTGTCCTCGGCGGCACTGAGGGTCTTTGCCAGCTCCAGCACTGCCAGAGCGTTCTTGCCCGGTCGCTCGATCAGGTTGCTGGCCAGGGCCTGGAGAAAGCCATCGAGCAAGGCCGGGTCGCGAGTGGGTGGCAACACCAGATGGGCACTGCCGGCATACGCGATCAGGCCGGTGGCAGCGCCCTGGCGGCGCTGGATCAGGTTGTGCAGCTTGTGCTTGGCCGCTTCCAGACGGCTCGGAGCGATGTCGCTGGCATCCATTGAAGCGGACAGGTCCACGGCCAGAATCATGGGCGCGCGATTGTCGAGAAAGTCCGGGCGATCCTGCTCCCAGCTGGGACCGGCGGCTGCCAGCGCGCCGATGATCAGCAGGGCGCTGATCAGGTGGACCGGACGCAGGTGATGCTGGTCCTGGCCATCGAGGCGCAGGTGGGCGAGCAGGTGTGGGGCAATGTTGCTGCTCCAGTTGCGCAGTTGCCGACGACGGTAGCGCCAGATCAGTGGCAGCAGCACCCCGGGCAACAGCAACCAGAGCCACAAGGGCCGCAAAAAGTGCAGGGCCTGCAGGTCAATGTCCATGCCCGACTGCCTCCTGCGTTGTGCGGCGTGGCCGATAGGAGAACAACAACGCGAGCAGGTGGTAGCCACCGAGCAGCAGCAAGGCGGCACCCAGTGCCAGCCAGAACAGGTCGCGCTTGGGATGGTGGGTGAGGGTCTTGACCTGATGCGGGGTCAGTTGATCGAGGGTGGCATAGACCTGCTGCAAGCTGTCGCGATCTTCGGCGCGGAAGAAACGTCCGCCGGTAGCCGTAGCGATCTGCTGCAAGCTCTGCAGATCGACCTTGGCTTCAGCCTCGGCCTGGGGATCGCCGATGCCGATGGTATGGATCACCACCCCGCGTGCGGCGGCCATGTCAGCCGCGTGCGCCGGCGTGATAGCACTGCTGGTGTCGTTGCCGTCGGTGAGCAGGATCAGGACTTTCTCCGGCTCCTTGGCCTGCTCCAGCAACTTCAGGCTCAGGCCGATGGCATCGCCGATGGCGGTATTCGGGCCGGCCATGCCGACGTCGGTCTGATCCAGCAGGAGGGCCAGGCTGGCATGGTCGAGGGTCAGCGGTGCCTGCGGGTAGGCACCGCTACCAAACACCACCAGGCCAAGCCGGTCCTTGGGGCGCTGGCGAATGAAGTCCTGGACCACCGCCTTGACTGCACTCATCCGCGATAGCGGCTTGCCGTCGGCGTCCTTGAGATCGGTGGTTTGCATGGACTGCGAGATGTCTATCGCCAGCATCAGGTCGCGCACCGGCTCCTCATGCTGCTGTGGCGGTTCGATCAGCACCGGGCGGGCAATGGCTACCGTCAACAAGGCCCAGACCAGCCAGTGCAGGAGCAGTTGCCAGGCGTTGTGGCGGCTACCGGGCACACCGGGCGCCTGGCCACTGGCGCGGCTGATGGCGTCGAAGAACGGCACGCGCAGGGCGCTGCGGGCTTCGACGTAGGGTGGCAGCCATCGGTAGCCAAGCCACGGCAGTGGCAGCAGTAGCAGCAACCAGGGATAGTCAAACTGCCACATGATGGCGCTCCACCCAGTTTTTGCACTGTTGCAGCAGGGCCTTGGCGTCGACCGTTCGCAAGCTGCTGTCGGGGGCGTAGGCCAGGCGTGCCAGTTGCTCGGCAAAATCCGCCGTTAGTGGAGCGCGGCTATGCGCGGTCAGGAAGGCTTGCCAGTCACTGCCGCGCAGGGTGGCGACGGCGGGGCTGGCAGGCATTGAGAGGGCCACGCGCTTGAGCAATTCGGGTAACTCGCGCAGGGCTGCCAGACGTGTTTGATCGTCACCCATGGCGGCTTCGAGTTCGGCCAGGTGCACTAGCGCCTCGCGCCGGTAGCGGTCCCGTTGCCAGCGGTAGTAACGCCATGCGCCATAACCGAGCAGAGCGAGCAGCAGCAAGGCCGCGAGCAGCGCCCAACCCCAGGTTTGCGGCAGGTAGCTGGGCGCAGGCGGCAGGGCCAGCTCCTGGAGTTGGTCGATGCTCGGCACTGAGGCCTTCATGCGCGATGCCCCTGACGCTTGCCCAGCTCCAGGCGCAGTTGCTCGGTGGCGGTCTGGGCGGTGCTGAACATCAGCAGCGGCACCTGGCTGCGGCGCAGCAGTTCGGCGACCTGCTGCAGGCGGCCCTTGAGAAAGTCGCTCAATGGCGCGTGCACCTGGCGTCGCTCCACCGCCAGTTCCACCTGCAACTGGCCCTGGCTGACCAGCACCCGACCGTTGCGCGGCAGGTCCAGGGCCAGCGGATCGTAGACCTGTAAAGCGATCACGTCGTTGTGCACGCGTAGCTGGCGCAACTGGTGCAGGGTATGGTCGCTGGCGCCGGCAAAGTCGCTGATGATGCAGATCAGATGATCGTGGGCAGCCAGGCTCAGGCAGCGTCGCAAAACGTTATCCAGGGTTTGCGCCGAATCCGTTTCGCCCGCCTGGGCATCCAGGGCCTGATTGAGGCGCGCGGTGGCGGCGCAGATGGCCTGCACCCGGCTGCGGCTGCGCAGCGGTGAAAGACTCTCGATGGTGCGGTCGTTGAACAGCAGGGCACCGACCCGGTCACCGGCCTTGAGCGCCATCCAGGCGGCCAGAGCGGCGAGCTGCGCGGCAACGGCGGATTTGAAACTGCGCTGGCTGCCGAAGAACATCGACATGCGCTGGTCGATCACCAGCAGTGTCGGCCGGTCACGTTCCTCGGTAAAAGTGCGCACGATCGGCGTGCCGCTGCGTAACGAGGCTTTGCAATCCAGGTGGCGCAGGTCGTCGCCGGGCTGGTAGCGGCGCAGTTCGTCGAAGTTCAGGCCGCGCCCGCGCAAGCGCGACGCATGGCTGCCGGCAAGTACGCTGGAGCGCGGTTGCCGGGCGAGAAAGCTCAAGCCCTGGGCGTCGGCTTCCAGGGCCATGAGCTGGGCCAATGAGACATACACCAAGCCGTCGGCTTGCGCCTTGAGCTGCATGGCTTGCTCCTCACGCCGGAATGGCGACCTTGTCGAGCAGGCGGTCGAGGATCTGTTGGCTGCCGACACCGTCGGCCACCGCGTCATAGCTCGGTTGCAGGCGATGACGCAGCACTGGATGGACCATCGCCCGCACGTTGTCCGGCGACACGAAGTCCTGCCCCTGCAACCAGGCATCGGCACGCGCGCAACGGTCCAGGCTGATGCCACCGCGCGGGCTGGCGCCCAGTTGCAGCCAGCGGGCCAGGTCGGCGTCGTAGTCGGCGGGATGGCGCGTGGCGTTGATCAGGTCGATCAGGTAGCGGTCAATGGCCGGCGCGACGTGGATCGCGGCGATTTCCTCGCGCGCCTGGAAGACCACGTCCTGGGCCAGGTTGAAGGCGTTGGCCACGGTTTGCGCGTCGTTTTGCCGTTCCTCTTCGCGGAGGAGCTGCAGCACCTGGGTTTCATTCTCGGGTGCGGGGTAGTCGAGCAGCACTTTCATCACAAAGCGGTCCATCTGCGCTTCCGGCAAGGGGTAGGTGCCTTCCTGCTCGATGGGGTTCTGGGTGGCGATCACCATGAACAGTTGCGGCAGCTTGTGGCTGTTGCCGGCCACCGTGATCTGCCGTTCCTCCATGGCTTCGAGCAAAGCCGCCTGGACCTTGGCCGGGGCGCGGTTGATCTCGTCGGCGAGAATCAGGTTGCCGAACAGCGGCCCTGGCTGGAAATGCACCTGATGCTGGCCGTTGACCTGCTGCAGCACTTCGGCGCCGGTGATGTCCGAGGGCAACAGGTCGGGGGTGAACTGGATGCGGCTCATCTGCGCGTCCAGATGCCGGGCCAGGGCTTTGACGGTACGGGTCTTGGCCAGCCCCGGGAGGCTTTCGAGCAACACATGCCCGTTGGCCAGCAGGCCCACCAGGATCTGCCGGATCACCTGGTCCTGGCCGAGCACCGCTTCGGCGATGGCCGCGTGCAAGGCGTTGATGTCTGTCAGTGCGCTCATCCTGTTCCCCTACCAGACATAGTTCAAACGAAACGTCCAGGTATTCACGTCCGGCGACTGGTTGCGCTCCGAGACCGTGTCGGTATAGGCGAGCATGCCGCCGAACTGCGGTGAAAGCATGAAGCCCATACTGGCGCCGAGCAGCACGTTCTCCTGCTGGTTGTCCTGGCCGACCCCATCGATCTTGGTTTCGCCGCCAGCACTGTAGGTCGCATCCAGCGAAGCCCAGAGCGCACGGTTGATGGTGTAGCTGTAGTGGCCTTCGACCGCGTACAGCGGCTTTTGCTCGAGCTTGCTGTTACCCAGGTAGTCATCGTTGTCACCGAACAGCGAGACCCAGGTGTTGATCTCCAGCCAGGTCGGCCCGATGGGCGTGCCAAAGCCGATCTCCGGTTTTGCCACCCAGCGGTTGGCGCCGATATTGATCACCCGGTCCTTGTCGTAGTCGCCGTTGGGCACGGTCAGCCAGAACGCGCCGGTCATGAAGGTTTCTGGCGTCCATTTGGCGAACTCCTCGGCCGTCAGCGCCGGGCCACCAAAAAAGTTGTGAGCGAAGACGACCTGCGTATCGCCCATGCCGCCGTTGTGTTTGGTCCCGTCGAAAAAACGCGCATCGTCGAAGGAGGCGGAAATGTCGGCATAAGGCTGGATCAGCTGGATGGCGCTGTTGCGCCCATCGATGTCGAACGAGCGGGCCAGACGCAAGATGTACAGGTCAGCCTTGAGCGACAGGCCGTCGATTGGCAGCGCAGTGTCAATGGGGGTGTTGGCGTCGATGCGGTTGTAGTAACCAAACACCATGTTCAGGTCGATGGGGATGTTCTGCCAGTCACGAGCGTTGTCCGCCTGGCCCAGCAGCGGTGTAGCGGCAAGCACGAGTAACGCCGTGCGACATGCAGTAAAACGGATCGCCATGGCTTGGTTCCTTGAACAAGTCATTTCAAATCAGGCGTCAGTAGCGGGCTGCGTCGGGGCTGACGCTGAAGTCGCCCTGGGCACCCTTGCTCAGTAGCAAGACCTGGGGCGCAAGCAGGTTCAGCACGCGCAGAGCGCAAGGGTATTACTGGTACTTGATGACGATACCTTTGAGCTTGCGTCCTTCGATGGTCTGGATATCGCGACTCCACAGCGGGCCGCTGACATAGGCAGACAATGGCTGGATCCGGTCGTAGACCACGACCACGGCGTCGCCGCCGATACTGGCTGCTTGTTCGCGCAGTTTCTGTTCGACTTCGGTGATGGGTGGCGCTGGCTCGACACTGGCGTCGACGACGACCTCACCCAGGCGTGCGTGCGGGCGTGTCGGTTCGCTGCGCAACACCTCGACGTTGCTCGCGCTGGTGGGCGCAGCGTGGGGAGCACCGACGTATTCGGTGGTGCGCGCGTCGATACTGCTGCAGCCAGCGATGGCCAGCAGCAGTGTGGCGAGCAGCCAGCTTTTAGGGTGGAGCTTGCGAGCTGTCATCATCCTTCGATTCCCTCCGAAGCCAGAGATATGTTGAAACAAAGACTTAACTGAAAGTAGCTGCAATTGGGTCAGTCGCAAGCGTTGGGAAAGAAAAGAAGGTTATTCATGGAGTCCAGGGGAGTAGGGCCTTGGGACTGGACTAGACGGGATTTCGGATGGGAGCTTATCCATTTGGTGTGGCGATGCTGCTGGCCCCTTCCGCCCTTACGGCGGGTCCATACATCTTGGCAAAAGGAACCAAAACCGCTTGCTCCTGCATACGGCCCTACGCTTCGCTCCGGGTCCCTTCGCTCCTGAAGTCGCAGTTCGCGGTGTCTGAACTTGCGTTGATGAAGATCAAGATCAACACGTTGAAGTGGGATTTTCCCGCGATGCGATGTAACTGGCAGGTCGATATCGCGGGGCAAGCCCGCTCCCACCGGGAGACCAGCTAACCCGGTGGGAGCGGGCTTGCCCCGCGATGGCATCAGCCTGGCTCCGCCGCTGATTTCGAAGATGCGTCAGTACAGGCGCCACCCGTAACTTCGCGACTTCAGGAGGCTGAGTGTAGGTGTCTGGAGGGGGCTGGTGCGCAGCACCCTTCGGCCTTGGCCGAAGTTCGCGAGTCGTAGACTTGGCGAAGCAAGTCGTAGGCCGCGATGCCCCTGGAGGGCACCGGAGCGAAGGGACCCGGAGCGCAGCGTAGGGCCGTATGCAGGAGCAGGCGGCTTTGCCTACTTTCCCCAAGAGGAAAGTAGGCCGCCGTAAGGGCGGAAGGGGCCGGCAGCGGCGCTACACCAAATGGATAAGCCCGCAGCCATAACAACCCAACCCAGGTCATAGTCCCCAGGACTCCGTGACACGCCGAAAAAGGGTTTGCTTCGCAACGGGCGCAATCAACCCAGCACCTCGCGCAGCCGGTACCACATCATGCCCAGAGCCAGCAGAGGCGAACGCAACGCCTTGCCCCCCGGGAAGGTCATGTGCGGCACGGCGCTGAACACATCCATACCCTGGCTGTGGCCGACATCAATTGCTTCGGCCAGCAAGCGCGCGGTCCAGTGGGTGACGTTCAGGCCATGGCCGGAATAACCCTGGGCGTAGTACACATTGGGATGCTGCGTCAGGCGCCCGACCTGAGGGAAGCGATTGGCCGTGATGCCGATCTTGCCACCCCACTGGAACTCGACACGAGTGTCGGCCAGTTGCGGGAACACCTTGAGCATCTTCGGTCGCATGTAGGCGGCAATGTTCAGCGGGTCGCGCCCGGAGTAGTGACAGGCGCCGCCGAACAGCAGGCGCCGATCGGCCGTGAGCCGGTAGTAGTCGAGGCCGACTTTCTGGTCGCACAGCGCCAGGTTCTGCGGGATCAGTTCATTGGCCTGCGCTGGCGACAGCGGTTCGGTGGCGATGATGTAACTGCCGGCCGGCAGTACCTTGCCACTCAGGCGCGGTTCCAGCTCTTCCAGGTGGGCGTTGCAAGCCAGCACCAGGCTGCCGGCGCGGACGCTGCCGTGGGCGCAGCGAACCTGAACGGTGGCGCCGTGATTGATCTCCAGTACCGGGCTGTGTTCGAAGATCCTTACTCCCATGGAGGCGGCCACACGCGCCTCGCCCAGCACCAGATTGAGCGGATGCAGGTGGCCCGAGCCGCGGTCGATCAGGCCGCCGGCATAGACAGAAGAGGCCACCACTTCGTGCATCCGCTCCGGGCCGATCAATTGGGTTTCATGGCGGTAGTCCAGCGCTGCCAGGCTGTCTTGCTCGGCGCGAAAGGCGGCGTACTGGGCCGGGGTGTTGGCCAGCTCGCAGAAGCCCCAGCGCAGGTCGCAGTCGATGTTGTGTTCCTGGATGCGCTTGGCGACTACTTCAACCGATTCGATGCCGGCGCGCTGCAGGTATTTCACGCCGTCCTGGCCAACATAGCGGGCAAAGCCTTCGACCTCATGGCCGATACCGCGGATCAGTTGGCCGCCATTGCGCCCACTGGCGCCCCAGCCGATGCGCCGGGCCTCCAGGAGGATCACCGAGAGCCCGCGCTGGGCCAGTTCGATGGCGGTGTTGACGCCGGTAAAACCGCCGCCGATCACGCACACATCGGCGCTCAGCTCAGCATTCAGTGAGGGGTGTTCAGGCATCGCCGCGACCGATGCCCGGTAGTAGGAGCTGGCGTGTTGCGCAGCAGGATTCATAGTGGCTTCCCGGTTCATTTGTTCGACTTCACTTTGCTCCAGGAGCGGGTCATTACGCGCATGATCTGCGGGGTCGGAGTGTTGGAGACGTACAGCTTGTCCAGCACTGCTTGCGGTGGGTACACCTCGGGGTTCTTGACCAGATCGGCGTCCATGTACTGCTGGGACGGTGGAACGGCGTTGGCATAGCCGACGGTGGCGCTGACCTTGGCGATCACTTGCGGGTCGAGCAGGTAGTTGACAAAGGCATAGGCTTCTTTCGGGTTGCTGGCATCGGCGGGAATGGCCAGCAGGTCGAACCACAGGTTGGCGCCTTCCTTGGGAATGGCGTAGGCAATGTTGACGCCGTTGTTGGCTTCTTTGGCGCGGTTGGCCGCCTGGAACACATCGCCGGAGTAGCCGAAGGCGACGCAGATATCACCGTTGGCCAGGTCCGAGACATACTTGGAGGAGTGGAAGTAGGTGATATAGGGACGCAGGCTCAGCAACTTGGCCTCGGCCTTTTTGTAGTCCTCGACATTACTGCTGCGCGGGTCCATGCCCATGTAGTTGAGGATCGCCGGGAACAGTTCATCCGCCGAGTCCATGAAGGACACGCCGCACTTACTGAGCTTCTTGAGGTTCTCCGGCTCGAACATCACCGCCCACGAGTCGATGTGATCGATCCCCAGCACCTGCTTGACCTTGTCGACGTTGTAACCGATGCCATTGGTGCCCCACAGGTAGGGCACCGAATGCTGGTTGCCGCTGTCGTTCTCTTCCAGGGCCTTGAGCAGCACCGGGTCGAGGTTTTTCCAGTTCGGCAGTTGTTCGCGGTCGAGTTTCAGGAACGCGCCGGCTTTGACCTGGCGCGCGAGAAAGTGGTTGGAAGGCACGACCACGTCGTAACCGGTGCGACCGGCCAGCAACTTGCCTTCCAGGGTTTCGTTGGAGTCGAACACGTCATAGATGACCTTGATACCGGTGCTGCCCTGGAAATCCGCCAGGGTGGTGTCACCGATATAGTCGGTCCAGTTGTACACGCTGACACTGGGCTGGGCCTGGGCTGTGGCGCTGACCAGCAGCGCCAGGGTCGCACTTGCAACTGTTTTCAATGAACGCATATCGACACCTCTTGGTATTGTTTTATCGATGTTTGTTACGCAGCAGGGATCAGACGCTGAGCAGCAGGAACTCCCGCTCCCACGAGCTGATCACGCGCTTGAAGTTCTCGTGTTCGGCGCGTTTTACCGCGACATAGCCACGCACGAACTTGCTGCCCAGGTGCTGCTCGACGCTCGGGCAGTCTTCCATGTTGGCCAAGGCGTCTTCGATGGTGATCGGCAGGCGCAGGTTGCGTCGCTCGTAGGCGCGGCCCTGTACCGGAGCGCTGGGATTGATCTTTTCGACCATACCCAGGTAGCCGCACAGCAGACTTGCGGCGATGGCCAGGTAAGGGTTGGCGTCGGCGCCGGGCAGACGGTTCTCTACGCGCATGGCATCGGGACTGGAGGTCGGCACACGCAGGCCGACGGTGCGGTTCTCTTCACCCCACTCGACGTTCACCGGTGCCGAGGTGTCGGGCAGGAAACGGCGGAACGAGTTGACGTTGGGGGCGAACATCGGCAGTACCTTGGGGATGTACTTCTGCAGGCCGCCAATGTGTTGCAGGAACAGCTCGCTCATCTGCCCGTCTTCAGTGACGAAGATCGGCTTGCCGGTGGCGATGTCGACCACGCTCTGGTGCAGGTGCATGGCGCTGCCTGGCTCGTCGCCGACAGGCTTGGCCATGAAAGTGGCGGTGACATTGTGCTTGAGCGCCGCTTCACGCATGGTGCGTTTGAATACGGTGATCTGGTCCGCCAGGTCGAGGGCGTCGCCGTGACGGAAGTTGATCTCCATCTGCGCCGGGCCGTCTTCATGGATCAAGGTGTCGAGGTCCAGGCCCTGGGCTTCGCACCAGTCGTAGACGTCTTCGAACAGCGGGTCGAATTCGTTGGCGGCATCGATGGAGAACGACTGCCGACCGCTTTCGGCGCGGCCCGAACGGCCCAGTGGTGCCTGCAGGGGCAGGTCCGGGTCTTCGCAGCGTTGGGTCAGGTAGAACTCCATCTCTGGCGCAACGATCGGCTGCCAGCCCTTGTCGGCATACAGCTTGAGCACTTTCTTCAGGACGTTGCGCGGCGACAGTTCAATCGGGTTGCCCTGCTTGTCGAAGGTGTCGTGGATGACGATGGCGGTCGGCTCGAGCGCCCACGGCACCACATACACCGCGCTTGAGTCAGGGCGGCAGACCATGTCGATGTCGGCAGGGTCCAGCAGGTCGTAGTAGATGTCGTCGTCGACGAAATCCCCGGTTACCGTTTGCAACAGCACACTTTCCGGCAGGCGCATGCCTCGCTCATGCAGGAACTTGTTGGTGGGTGCGATTTTGCCGCGGGCGATCCCGGTCAGGTCACTGACCACGCACTCGACTTCGGTAATCTTGTGTTCTTTCAGCCACGCAGACAGCTGATCGAAAGGGGCATTCATAAAGACCTCGTTATTGGTTTTATTCCGCGCCAGGACCAGCGATCAAGGCTGGTATGCCGTCTGGACGACTTCCCCTGCAGCGCGTTGAGGTCTATCTTGGGTGAGCCTTGCACATCCATCTATCCACTTTCCGCAGGATAAAACGCACCAAAAGAGTGCGTAATGAGCGACTCATGACAACGGTAAATCCGTTCCAGGTACAAGCTTTCAGCACCGCCGATGTCGGCGAACAAGTGCGTGCCACCCCCAGCTGGACCCAGCATTACCAGCAGATGTCACCCGGGCATTTTGCCGGGCAGGTCCGTTGCCTGGACTTGCACGGGGTAGAGATCTACGAAGAATTCATGAACACCCGGGTCGAGCAGAATTTCAGTGCACCGGCGGGCGCGCTGGCATTTTGTTTCGACCGTACCGACAACAGCCTGTACCTGCTCAACGGCGAAAGTCGCAATATCTGGATCACCCCGGAGAACTATCAGGAAGTGGCCGTGGTGTTCGGTCCTGAATTCGTTCAACGCCACAAGCTGGATATCAATCGTCTCGAAGGGCTGTTCATGGCCCCGCTCAACTCGATGCAGAACGCCCTGTTCGGACGCTGGTTGAGCAGCACCCTGACGCGCCTGGGCCAGGAAATCGATCCGCCGAGCCGCGAAGCCCTGGCTGAGCAGTTGTTCGAAGACTGCCTGTTCATCCTCGACAATGCCTGCGTGTGCCTGGATCGCGGGGCCCTGTGGCGGCGCTCTGAAGAGCGTTCGATCATGCGCCGGGTGGGCGAGTGGGCTGCCGATTGTCCCGAAGAAACCCTTAACCTGCTGGAGCTGGCGCAGGTTGCCGGGGTGTCGTTGCGCCAGTTGCAGCAAGCGTTCAAGGCTTTTACCGGCATGACACCCGCGCACTGGTTGCGCTTGCGTCGCCTGAACAGCGCACGCCGCGAGTTGCTGGGCGCGCGGGCCGGTGCCAGTACCGTCGCCGAAGTGGCCATGCATTGGTCGTTCTGGCACCTGGGGCGGTTCTCCAGCAGCTACCAGCAATTGTTCAAAGAGCTGCCCAGCGAAACGCTGAAACGAGCACAGCAGCGCACTTGAGCAGCGAAAAGCCGGCTATCTGACTCTGTCGGCCATAGGCCCTGCAGTGGTATGTTCTGTCCAATAAATGAAGTCGATAGATTGGAAAGACCATGCCAAGAGCCTCCCACCAAGACCTGCGTCGCGCGTTTCGTAAACTCCTTGCTTCTCCTGCCTGTTACCACACGGCTTCCGTGTTTGACCCGATGTCGGCGCGCATTGCCGCCGATCTGGGTTTCGAGGTAGGTATCCTGGGTGGTTCGGTCGCTTCCCTGCAGGTGCTGGCCGCACCTGATTTTGCCTTGATCACCCTCAGCGAGTTTGCCGAGCAGGCCACGCGTATTGGCCGGGTGGCCCAGTTGCCGGTGATTGCCGACGCCGACCACGGCTATGGCAACGCCTTGAATGTCATGCGCACGGTAACCGAGCTGGAACGTGCCGGTATCGCGGCGTTGACCATCGAGGACACCCTGCTGCCCGCCCAGTTCGGGCGCAAGTCCACCGACCTGATCAGCATTGCCGAAGGCGTCGGCAAGATCCGTGCGGCCCTGGAGGCGCGCGTCGACCCGGAGCTGGCGATCATCGCCCGGACCAACGCTGCGCTGATCCCGGTTGAAGAAGTGATTGCGCGTACCGTGGCTTATCAGAACGCTGGCGCCGATGGTCTGTGCATGGTCGGTATCCGTGACTTCGAACATCTCGAACAGATTGCCAAACACCTGAGCGTGCCCCTGATGCTGGTGACCTACGGCAACCCGCAACTGCACGACGATGCGCGCCTGGCGCAACTGGGCGTACGCATTGCCGTCGACGGTCATGGTGCTTACTTTGCCGCGATCAAAGCTACCTACGACTGCCTGCGCGAACAGCGCCGGATCACCAGCAGCGCCTCGGACCTGAGCGCTACCGAACTTACCCATACCTACACCGTTCCCGGCGACTACATCGTCTGGGCCCGTGAGTTCATGGACGTCAACGAATAGGCCACAGGCCTTGCTGCAACAACTCTCAACAAATGGACAAGCGGAACAATTCATGAAGAAGACAGTAGGTGTACTTTCAGGGCTCGTCGTTGCCGTGGCCGCGGTATGCACCGCGGGTGCCTGGTACACCGGTAAACAATTGCCTGCGGAGCTCGACAAGGCCGTGGCGCAAGCCAACGCCCAGCTCAAGCAGTCGGCCGGCAGCGATATGACGCTGGAGCTGACGTCGCTGGAGTCGCATCTGTACTCAAGCACCGCGCATTATCGGCTCAAGGCCAGGAATCTGGTGGTCGGCAATGAACTGCAAAGCTTCGAGCTGGGCTTTGTCGATCGCATCGAGCATGGTCCCTTGCCATGGTCGCGGGTCAAGGCGTTGAAACTCATGCCGGTAATGGCTAACAGCAACTATGCCTTGGAAAAGGATGCGACCACTTCCGCGTGGTTTGCTGCCAGCGGCGACGTCCCGCCGTTGTATGGCCAGAACAGCCTGGGCTACGACGGCTCGACAGACGGCACGCTGATCATGCCGCCGATGGAGGTGAAAGAGGCGGGAGAATCGCAGGTGAAATTCTCCGGCCTGGAGATTCGCGCAGCGGGTACTCGCGATGCCGAGAACGTCAAGTTCAGCGGCGGCTCGGCAAGTGTGCAGTTCAATCTGGTTGACGAGAATGGCACGCCATTGAAGGTGACACTCGCGGATTTGAACCTTGTTGGCGACATGAGCAAGACCGCTGCCGGTTTTTATGTCGGCACGACGAACATGAAGTTCGGCGAGGTCAGCGCGGCCCTCGGTGAGCAGCAGAAGGTGCTGCTGATGAAAGGCCTGGAGCAGAACAGCGAATCTCAGGCCGATGGCGCCAAGCTTTCCGGCAATGTTGCCTACAAAGTGGCAGACATCAACTTTGACGGCCAACCGGTAGGTTCCAGCGCAATGGTCTGGAGCTTGAAAAATATTGATGTGACGGCGATGCAGGCGCTGGCTGCGTGGTACCAGAGCCGGCTGCCGGAGATCCAGGCCGCAGCTGCGCAGGGCCAGGCAATGCCGTCAGTGCCGATGACCGAGGCGGAAAAGGCCCAGGTCAGCGCCAGTGTTCAGCAGATGCTGGCGGCCAAACCGCAGATTGCCCTCGAGGATTTCTCGTTCAAGACGGCCAATGGTGAAAGCCACTTCAGCTTGAGCGTCGACCTGGCCAAGCCGGACTCCCTGGAGTTGCCAGCGGCTGAGCTGTCCAAGCAGATCATCGCTCAGTTGCAGAGCAAGCTGCAGCTGTCCAAGCCAATGATTGGTGACCTTGCAACCCTGCAGGCCCGCCTGCAAGGCCAGAGCGATGCGCAAGTGCTTGCCCAGCAAGCGTCCCAGGCCGGTGAAATGCTCGGCATGATGGCCCTGCAAAGCCAGATGGCGACGGTGCAAGACAACGACATCCTGGCCAATCTGCACTATGCCGACGGCATGGTGGACTTCAACGGCCAGAAGATGACTGTCGAGCAATTTGCCAGTCTGATCATGGCCAACCTCGGTGCAATGCAGCCGACCGAAGGCTGATGTTGGACTGCGGGACGCCAGGTCAGTCGCCCCGCAGTCTGTTTCACTAAAAAAACCTTTTGAATTCATTCGATTATCTGTAGCCTTCGGCATCCCATAAAAACCCGAGGCCGCAGAAGGTCTTTGGTTCTGCCTGCAATGCCATTCAGCGCTTTGCCTGCAGAGCCTGTAGCCGATTTGCCAAGGCTCGGTGATACACTCGACTTACGCGCACAAGCGCCTGCAGGTCCAGCGATCATGACCCAGATTTCCGAACGCCTTTTGGTCCAAGCCCACCTCGACGCCAAGCAGCCCAAGCCGCTGACGCCCGAGCAAGAGGCCGACTACCGTGCCGCCATCGCCGCCGAGCTCAAGGCGCAGAACGCGGTACTGGTTGCCCATTACTACTGTGACCCGGTGATCCAGGCACTTGCCGAGGAAACCGGCGGCTGCGTGTCCGACTCGCTGGAGATGGCCCGTTTTGGCAACAAACACGAAGCCAGCACGGTGATTGTCGCCGGCGTGCGCTTCATGGGCGAGACGGCAAAAATCCTCAACCCGGAAAAACGTGTGCTGATGCCGACCCTGGAAGCGACCTGTTCGCTTGACCTGGGTTGTCCGGTAGAAGAGTTTTCGGCGTTCTGCGACAAACACCCGGAACGTACCGTGGTGGTCTATGCCAACACCTCTGCGGCGGTAAAAGCCCGAGCCGATTGGGTGGTGACCTCCAGCTGCGCCCTGGAAATCGTCGAGAGCCTGATGGACAACGGCGAAACCATCATTTGGGGCCCGGACCAGCACCTGGGTCGCTATATCCAGAAACAGACCGGCGCCGACATGCTGCTCTGGGACGGTGCCTGCATCGTTCATGAAGAGTTCAAGTCGCGGCAGCTGGCGGATATGAAGGCGCTGTACCCCGATGCCGCGATCCTGGTGCACCCGGAGTCGCCGGAGGCGGTGATCGACCTGGCGGATGCCGTGGGTTCCACCAGCCAGCTGATTGCCGCGGCGCAAACCCTGCCGAACAAGACCTTCATCGTCGCCACCGACCGCGGCATCTTCTACAAGATGCAGCAGCTGTGCCCGGACAAGATCTTCATCGAAGCCCCTACGGCCGGTAACGGAGCGGCCTGCCGCAGCTGCGCCCATTGCCCGTGGATGGCCATGAACACCCTGGAGCGCACCTTGCAGTGCCTGCGTGAGGGCAGTAACGAGATCTTCGTTGAACCGGCGCTGATTCCCCAGGCCATCAAGCCGCTCAAGCGCATGCTCGACTTTACCCAGGCGGCGCGGATGAAATTGTCCGGTAACGCCTAAGGGAGCTATCGCGGGGGAAGACTGCCCCCCACCAGACGTCGGGGACCACCCTAGGGGAGAGAGTTC
>NZ_JBMOWO010000016.1:0-66337 GCF_049310525.1 Pseudomonas sp. GZD-222 | reverse complement strand
GGGGGGGAACTCTCCCCCCCCCTGGTTTGGGCGCCGTCTGGGGGGGCGTGACCCCCCCCCGCGATGCTTTTCAGGACATTAGCGCATCATGTCCTTGACCATCCGCTGCTGCTCCAGCAGCTCGCGCTGACGCGCATCGATCTTCGACGCCAGGACAAAGTTGCTGCCAGCCCGTTGTTTGGCGTAATCGAGCTGTTGCAGTGCCTGGTCAAAATCGCCTACCAGGGCAAAGTACTCGGCACGCGCCTGGTGCAGGCCGATGGTATTGCCTGACAGCCCGCGAACCTCCGCCACGTCGTACCACACATCCGGATCATCCGGACGGTTCTTGAGCAGAGCATCCAGGGCTTTTTCCGCTTCCGCCGGACGATTCTGCTTGAGCAGCAGGTCAATCCGCGCCTGCTGCAGGGGGTAGTTCGCCGGGTACAGGGTACGCATGCGCTCGACCCGCTGTTGAGCATCGGCCAGGCGATTGTTGGTGACGTCCAGATCAATCTGCGCCAGGTTGTAGGTGACGTCGTTGGGGGCCTTGTCCAGCAACGGCTTGAGCGCATCGCGTGCCTCGTTGAGGCGGCCACCTTTGATCAGGGCCAGGGCCAGGCCGTAGCGGGCCGAATCGCGTTTCGGGTTTTCATCCAGTTCGGCGCGGAAGCGCTTGGCGGCAAGACCAGGAGTCTCTTCGAACTGCAGTTGAACGCGGGCGCGGATCAGCTGATAGCGCTGGCTGTCTTCTGTACCGCCTTTAGGCGCTTGTTCGGCGCGGTTGCGGGTGTCGGCGATACGCGATTCGGTCACCGGGTGAGTCAGGAGAAATTCCGGCGGCTTGGCATCGTAGCGGTACTGACGCATCAGGCGCTCGAACATGCTCGGCATGTTGCGCGGGTCATAGCCGGCTTTTTCCAGGTTGAGAATGCCGATACGGTCGGCTTCCTGTTCGTTTTGCCGGGAGAAGCGCCGTTGTTCCTGGATGGCCGCGGCCTGGGTCCCGGCAATCGCGGCGATACCGGCGTCGCCGGCACCGGCTGCGGCCGCGACGATGCCGATCAGCAGGGCGCCCATCATCGGCAGTTGCATACGCTGCTGGGCTTCGACACCGCGGGCAAAGTGGCGTTGCGACAAGTGTGCAAGTTCGTGGGCGAGTACCGAGGCATATTCGCCTTCAGTCTTGGCATTGAGGAACAGGCCGCCGTTGACCCCGACAATTCCGCCGGGGGCGGCAAAGGCGTTGAGTTGAGGGCTGTTGATGAGGATGAATTCCAGGCGCCGGTCCTGTAGCTGGCTGGTTTCGGCCAGGCGGTAGACGCTGGTTTCGACATAGTCCTTGAGCTGGGGATCGTTCAGTTGGCTGACATTGCCCCGCAGCAAGCTGAGCCAGGCGCGGCCCAGCTGATGTTCCTGTTGCGGGGAGACAATGGCAGAACTGGCGTCGCCCAGTGACGGCAGGTCGTCGGCATGGCCAGGGAGCGCCATCAAACAGGCCAGCGTCAGCAGGGTAGGGCGCAGAAAATTCATGCACGAAGCTCTGGTCGACAAAGAGCCTTACTGTAGCTGGCTCACACGTTGGCGACCAGTGGCGGTATTCTACCAGGCTTGATCGAACGAGCCTGCCTGGAGCCCCTGATGAGCGATACCCCGACTTTTGACGCCGAACTCGATGCCTGCGGCCTGAACTGCCCGCTGCCGTTGCTCAAGGCGAAGATGGAGCTCAATCGCCTGGCCAGTGGCGCGGTGCTCAAAGTACTGGCCACCGATGCCGGGTCGCAGCGTGATTTTCGCACTTTTGCCCAATTGGCCGGTCATACGCTGCTGCTCGAAACAGCCGAGGCAGGTGTGTACACCTACTGGCTGCGCAAAGCCTGAGTTTTTCTCCCCTAAGGATCGTCAATGTTCAAGGTGCTTCGCGACTGGATGCAACGCTACTTCTCCGATGAAGAAGCAGTGGTGCTGGCGGTCTTGTTGTTTCTGGCGTTTACCGCCGTTCTGACACTCGGCGGCATGCTGGCGCCGGTGCTTGCCGGTATGGTCCTGGCGTTCCTCATGCAAGGCCTGGTCAACGCCCTGGAGCGCATGCGGGTGCCGACCCGTTATGCCGTCGGTGTGGTCTTTACCCTGTTCATGGGCGCTCTGGCGGTGTTTCTGCTGGTGTTGGTGCCGTTGCTCTGGCATCAGCTGATTACCCTGTTCAACGAGCTGCCGGGCATGCTGGGCAAATGGCAGTCGTTGCTGCTGCTATTACCCGAACGCTACCCGCACCTGGTGTCGGATGAGCAGGTGCTCAAAGCCATTGAGGCGATGCGTGGGGAGATCGGCAAGTTCGGTCAATGGGCGCTGACCTTCTCGCTGTCCAGTTTGCCGTTGTTGGTGAACATCATGATCTACCTGGTGCTGGTGCCGATCCTGGTGTTCTTCTTTCTCAAGGATCGCGAGCTGATTGCCCGCTGGGTCAGCGGCTATCTGCCGCGCGAGCGGGCGCTGATGACCCGCGTAGCCGAAGAAATGAACCGGCAGATTGCCAATTACATTCGTGGCAAGGGCATCGAGATCCTGATTTGCGGCGTGGCCACCTACATCGCCTTCATCGCCCTGGGGCTCAACTACGCGGCGCTGTTGGCGTTGCTGGTGGGCTTGTCGGTGGTGGTGCCGTATGTCGGGGCGGTGGTGGTCACCGTGCCGGTCACCCTGATCGCGCTGTTCCAGTGGGGTTGGGGCGATCAGTTCATCTACCTGATGGCGGTGTACGCGATCATCCAGGCCCTGGATGGCAACGTGCTGGTGCCGTTGCTGTTCTCTGAGGCGGTGAGCCTGCACCCGGTGGCGATTATCTGTGCGGTGCTGTTGTTTGGCGGGCTGTGGGGGTTCTGGGGGATATTCTTTGCGATTCCGCTGGCGACCCTGTTCAAGGCAGTGCTTGATGCTTGGCCGCGGCAGGAGCCGGCGGTAGCGCCGTTGTTATGAGAGCATCGCGGGGCAAGCCCGCTCCCACAGGGTTACAGATGATCCCTGTGGGAGCGGGCTGTGGGGGTTCTGGGGGATATTCTTTGCGATTCCGCTGGCGACCCTGTTCAAGGCAGTGCTTGATGCTTGCCCCGCGATAGGCCTCAGGCCTGGTTCAGCGCCTGCGCTTCAGCCAGCACGGCATCGACATGCCCCGGCACCTTCACACCACGCCATGCCTTGCGCAGCACACCGTGCTTGTCGATCAGGAAGGTGCTGCGATCGACGCCCATGTATTCCTTGCCATACAGCTTTTTCAGCTTGATCACATCGAACAGCTGGCACAGGGCTTCGTCCTTGTCGCTGATCAGCTCGAACGGGAAGGCCTGCTTGGCCTTGAAGTTTTCGTGCGACTTGATGCCATCCCGGGAAACACCGAAGACCACGGTGTTGGCCGCGGCGAACGCCTCGTGCTGGTCACGAAAGCCCTGGCCTTCGGTGGTGCAGCCTGGGGTGCTGTCCTTGGGGTAGAAATAGATCACCACCTGCTTGCCCTTGAGCTCAGCCAGGCTGACGCTCTGGCCACTGGTGGCCTGGGCCTGGAAATCGGCGACGGGTTGGTCGAGTTCAACGGCCATGGATTGCTTCCTTACAGTGGGTTCTGTGGACGCCAGGGTTCGATCAGCGCGTCCAGGTTCAGGGCATCGGAGAAGTCCAGGAACTGATCGCGCAGCCAGCTGATCTGGGTGCCGGCCGGCAGGGTCACGGTGAACGTGGCGTTGAGCATGGTGCCGCCGGTCTGTGGCGCCTGGTAGGTGTCGCAGGTGAGGTTTTCCAGCTCGACATGGTGGTCGATGAAGAACTGGCACAGCTCATTGATGATGTCCGGGCGATAGGCGGCGCTGACATAGGCGACATACGGCAGGGCCAGCGGGCGCACTTCAAGCTCGGCGCTACGCACCACATTCACGGTGAAGGTGTGCTTTTTGGCCAGGCCTGGCAGGGCGCCCTCGAAGCGTGCCAGGGCGTCCCAGCTGCCGGAAACCTGCAGGACCAGTGCGCTGCATTCGCCGTGGCGGGTCAGGCGCGAGGTGACGACCGAGCAGCGATTGTCGTTGCTGGCCCGGCACAGGATGTTGGTCAGTTCCATGGGATTGGCACCCAGGGCGCTGATGACAAGGAATTGTTCGCGAACGGTGGGGGTGGACATGCAGCATTCCTAAAGCGATGAGCGGTCGGTACCCGACAGGTCAGAATGGCGGGAGGGCGTGGTCCCGGGGCTCAGGATCGAGGCTTTGGGCACTGCCTGCGCTGGTTGTCGGCAGCCCGGCGGGCCGCTGTGTACCGATCAAAGAGAGAAGGGTAGCGAAAATGGCCGCCGAGGGGAATGCTCCAGCCTCCTGCTTCGCTTGTGCAAGGCCGATGGCGCCAGTACCATTACCGCTCTCTTTTTCCGGCAGGAGCAGTTTCATGATTGCGGGCAGTATGGTGGCATTGGTCACACCCATGGATGCACAAGGGCGTCTTGATTGGGACAGCCTCAGCAAACTCGTGGACTTCCACCTGGAAAACGGCACCCACGCCATCGTAGCCGTGGGTACCACTGGTGAGTCGGCGACCCTGGATGTCGATGAGCACATCAAGGTTATCGAATTCGTCGTCAAGCAAGTGGCTGGCCGCATTCCGGTGATCGCCGGTACCGGCGCCAACTCCACCAGCGAAGCCGTGCACCTGACCCGCAATGCCAAGAACGCCGGCGCCGACGCCTGCCTGCTGGTAGTTCCGTACTACAACAAGCCGACCCAGGAAGGCCTGTACCAGCACTTCAAGCACATTGCCGAAGCCGTCGACATCCCGCAGATCCTCTACAACGTACCCGGCCGCACCTCCTGCGACATGCAGGCCGAGACCGTGATCCGCCTGTCGAGCGTGCCGAACATCATCGGTATCAAAGAAGCCACCGGCGACCTGAAACGCGCCAAGGCCATCCTTGACGGCGTGAGCAAGGATTTCATCGTACTGTCTGGCGATGATCCGACCGCTGTCGAGCTGATCCTGCTGGGTGGCAAAGGCAACATCTCCGTTACCGCCAACGTCGCCCCGCGCGAAATGGCTGATCTGTGCGAAGCCGCCCTTGAGGGCAATGCCGAGAAGGCTCGTGCGATCAACGAAAAACTCATGCCTCTGCACAAAGACCTGTTCATCGAAGCCAACCCGATTCCGGTGAAGTGGGCTTTGGTCGAAATGGGCCTGATGCAAAAAGGCATCCGCTTGCCGCTGACCTGGCTGAGCGAATCCTGTCACGATACGGTACGCCAGGCGATGCGCCAGTGCGGCCTGCAGTTTTAATTGAGGACGTACACCGCATGAAGCGATTGGCTGGTCTTTCCGCCCTTGCCTTGATCATCTCCAGCACCAGTGGTTGTGGCTGGCTGTGGGGCGAAGAGGGTTACTTCCGTGACCGCGGCAGCGATTATCTGGAGGCCACTCAGAAGGCGCCGATGCAGCTGCCACCTGATATCAGCAGTGCCAAGCGCCTTGATCCGCTGTTGCCGATCCCGCGCAACGTCGCCGACGACAATGTCAAGGGCGAGTTCGAGGTACCACGTCCACAGCCATTGAGCGCTGGCGCCGACATCAGTGACTTCAGCCTGCAGAAGAGCGGCAGTGCCCGTTGGGTCCTGGCTCAGCGTGCGCCCGCCGAAGTCTGGCCCGTGGCCCGGCAGTTCTTTGAAGACAACGGTTTCCGGATTGCCGAAGAGCGTCCGCAGACTGGTGAGTTCAACACCACCTGGCAGCGTTTCGACGAGCTCTCCACCTCCATGGCCAAGCGCCTGGGCAGTGCTTCGAGCAGCAGCGATAACGAAGTCCGGGCACGCATCCGCATCGAGCCGGGTGTGCAGCGCAATACCAGTGAAGTCTACATCGTCACCGTTGAACGTCCGGCCGGCAGCACTGCCGAGCAGGAATTCCCGGCACGTTCGAACAACACCGGTGTCGATGCCATCCTGGTCGACGAAATGCTTGCCAGCATGACCCGCAGCGCCGAGAAGGGCGGTTCGGTGTCGTTGCTCGCCGCACGTGATTTCGATGCGCCAAGCCGTGTCAGCCTGAGCGAAGACGGTAGCGGCAACCCGGTACTGAACCTGGGGGCCGACCTCGATCGCGCCTGGTCCAGTGTCGGTCGTGCCCTGGAACAGGGTGAATGGCGCGTTGAGGACATCAACCGCAGCCTGGGCCTGTACTACATCAACCTGGCTGAAAAAGCCGAAACCAAAGACCAGGAGCCTGGCTTCTTCGGCAAGCTGTTCGGCAGCGCGCCGAGCAAGGAAGAGCGTGAGGCCCGTGCCGAACGTTATCAGGTGCGCCTGAGCAAGGTGGGCGACAGCGTCCAGGTTACCGTCGAGAAGAACATCAACACCGTGGCCCCGGCTGACGTCGCTCGCCGCGTGCTGAGCGTGATTCAGGACAACCTGGGTTAAGTGCGCTTCGCCGTACTTGGAAGTGGAAGCCAGGGAAATGGCACGCTGATCGCCAGTGACAACACCCTTGTCCTGGTCGATTGCGGCTTTTCCCTGCGTGAAACCGAGCGGCGCCTGGCGCTGCTCGGCGTTTCTGCCCAGCAATTGAGTGCTGTGCTGGTCACCCACGAACATGCCGACCACGTGCATGGGGTCGGGTTGCTGGCGCGGCGCTACAATGTACCGGTCTACCTCAGTCGCGGCACCTTGCGCGGCATGCGCAAGCCGGTCGAGGCAGCAGGTTTTCTGGCGGCAAACGAGACGCTGCAGATCGGTGCCTTGAATATCCGTGCCGTGGGTGTGACCCATGACGCGCTGGAGCCGTTGCAGTATGTGTTTGACGATGGAAACCGGCGTTTCGGCGTGCTTACCGACCTTGGCTCCTACGATGCAGCCCTGCTGGAAAGCTACCAGGGCCTGGATGCCTTGCTGATCGAGGCCAACCACTGTCGCGACCTGCTCGGACGCGGGCCTTACCCGATGTTTCTCAAACAGCGGGTGGGCGGCGACTACGGACATTTGAACAACCACCAGGCCGCGCGCCTGGTGTCGGAGCTGGACTGGCAGAACCTGCAGCATCTGGTGCTGGCCCATCTCAGTAGCAAGAACAACCAGCCACAGCTGGCCCGGCAATGTTTCGTCGACACCCTCGGGTGCGACCCGGACTGGCTGCAAGTGGCCAACCAGGATTGCGGGCTCGACTGGCGCGAAATCGCCTAGCCCATCTTATTTAGCAAGCGGAGCCCATCATGGAAAAACGTGAAGAACTCTACCGCGGCAAAGCCAAGTCGGTTTACAAGACCGACGACGCTGACCGCTTGATCCTGCTGTTTCGCAACGACACCTCGGCGTTCGACGGCAAGCGTATCGAACAGCTCGACCGCAAGGGCATGGTGAACAACAAGTTCAACGCCTTCATCATGCAGAAGCTTGAAGAAGCCGGCATTCCTACCCAGTTCGACAAGCTGCTGGGCGACAACGAGTGCCTGGTCAAGAAGCTCGACATGATCCCGGTTGAATGCGTCGTGCGTAACTACGCCGCCGGCAGCCTGGTCAAGCGCCTGGGCGTGGAAGAGGGCATCAAGCTTGAGCCTTCGACCTTCGAGCTGTTCCTCAAGAACGACGAGAAGGGCGATCCGTTCATCAACGAATCCCACGTTGTTGCCTTCGGCTGGGGTACCGCCGAGCAACTGGTGAAGATGAAAGCCCTGTCGCTCAAGGTCAACGAAGTGCTGAACAAGCTGTTCGACGACGCAGGCCTGCTGCTGGTCGACTTCAAGCTGGAGTTCGGCGTATTCCACGGCGAGATCGTCCTCGGTGACGAATTCAGCCCGGATGGCTGCCGTCTGTGGGACAAAGAAACCCGCAAGAAGATGGACAAGGACCGCTTCCGTCAGGGTCTGGGCGACGTTATCGAAGCCTACGAAGAAGTTGCCAAACGCCTGGGCGTGCCGCTGTAAGCGGCAAGTTCACGCAAGCGCCTGATACCACGCGAATTTTTTTCGCAAACAGGCTTTGCCTTTAGGCAAACTGCTGGTATCATGCGCGCCACTGGAGAGATGC
This sequence comes from Pseudomonas sp. GZD-222, assembly GCF_049310525.1. Taxonomy (NCBI): domain Bacteria; kingdom Pseudomonadati; phylum Pseudomonadota; class Gammaproteobacteria; order Pseudomonadales; family Pseudomonadaceae; genus Pseudomonas; species Pseudomonas sp. GZD-222. Next base: position 58,319 of record NZ_JBMOWO010000016.1, on the reverse strand, counting down.
CGGAGTGGCCGAACGGGACGGATTCGAAATCCGTTGTACTGGCGACAGTACCTAGGGTTCAAATCCCTATCTCTCCGCCATACGAATAGAACCCTCGCAAGTCGTCGATTTGCGGGGGTTTTTCGTTTTTGGTTCCTGGTCATTGTACGTAGAGATAGTACGTAATTTTTTTGCCGTCTACAGGTCACGAGGTCACACGTTTGGCTCTTGATTGCCTGTTCAGCTCCTTTTCATACATGCTTCTGGCGTATCAAATCCTCAAGCGCGTTCTTTTGGTCATTCAGGGCTTGGAGCGCCTGAATACAGGGCGAGTGAGCCAGCTAGATTCACGGCCAATTCAGCATGGCGTGGAGCTGGTTTCACACCAGCCTTTCCGGTGCCGTGGGAATCGCTCAGACGGTTCCTCAAAGCGCCCAATCCTTCTCTGACGTGCAGCCGCCAAGGATCTGCTTGAAGACCTTTTCTGTGTGTTGGGAAGCGGCAAGCTTGAGCAATTCAGCGGTCTGGCGGTAAAGCTTGTTGAGATCCGGCGTCTCGTCGTACTCAGTCCGGGCTTCCTCAAGAATATGCTTGCATACAGACTCAAGAAGGGTTCGCGCCATTGTGATCGCACCTTCGGGGTCCGTAGTGCGCCGCTCCAGCGATTTCGTCCAAGCAACCCTCACATGCTCAGAATCGAACCGCTCGATTGCACCAGTAACCACATAGTCTGCTGGTGACGAACCTCCTTTTTCGACGGATTCCAAAAGCGGACGGAACTCGTCCCACAGGTAGGTTCGGCGCTCGGCATAGGTGCCGTACTTGTTTTGATGAATTGCCAAAACTGACTGAGACTGCGGCAGGTGCTCACGAACCGTGGGACCCTCGCTGCAAGAGCGGGGTCGTCGAGAATCGTGCGCCTGAGCTTCAGATACGTGGCGTCGTCCTCGTTGCCGCCCGTAGCTTGCGAGACCAACATGTGCTGTAGAGCTTCGACTTCTTCTGAAAGCGGATGCATCTCTTGGCCTCCTGCAACCGGCTATGGATAGTCTCACTCGTGTGAAGTGAAGTGAAATGAAAATGTGGTAAGTTTAAAAAACATTAGAGGAAAAATTAGTAATTACCTAAATCTTTCTTCAAGTTGGTGTGTGGTTAAGCGCATAACGTTTTCATCAGAATTACGTAGGATTTTGTAGAAAAAATCAGGAATCAACCAGTCGCTTTTTCGTTTTACATACAGTTGGTCTTGAATTGCTTCAATTGATTTATAAATTTCAGCGTCGTTATGGTTCTGTGCTGCATTGGTAAGTGACTGATCTAGGCATTCAAGCAACCGTTCTGAATTGGAAATAGAGGCTTTATTTTCTTTTAGGGTATTGTAACCATAGTCTAGAATTGGACCAAGCAAAGCGGTCAAATTCGTAACGATTGCCGATGTAGAAAGGTCAAACGCAAAGCACAAGATAAGAGCTGCTGCGAATATCAGAATGCCGAAAATTAGCACTGCGTAATTTATTCTTTTACGCAGGTTGGTGTCCCAATAAAGCGAAGAGTTCTGACAGATCAGGATTTGAAATTTATGTTGAACTGCGTCGCTATCGACGGCATACCAATCTCGCAGTTTCGTGTCTGTGTGTTTTCTGAGATACCATTCACCATGTTTAACAATGTCTTCGATTCTCGGCTGCGAGCCAGCTAAGGCGCTATTCCATCCAAGATTAAATATTTCCCTATCAAATTTTTCCTGAATTTTCGCAGCCAGCTCTCTCGTCGAATCAATTTTTTCGCCAATAATCAGCTTGTCTATGGTTAAGACAATGATTGACGCTACAGCTAACCAGTTCGAATAATCCCGCTGTTGGAAATCGAAATATTTTGCAAGCTCTTCGGAGTTCAGTCCGATAGACAAGAATGTTAAAATGGTCATCATCACAACGTTGAGCATGACATAGCCGTTGTTGTATTTCTTAGCTATAGAGTACAGCCTTCTGAAAGCAGCAATTTTCTGAATGTTTTCATAGGTATTTTGTCTGTCTTTGATAGCCATGCTGTCACCCATACGTGGGGAATTCGTTGCCGAAAATTTCACGCCATTTATTGATAGACCCTTTGTGGTCCTTTTCTGTTTCTAAGCGTCTCGCTTCAGTAGCTCTCTGACAGTCAAGGCTAGCTCGGGCACTGATACTCATTTTTTGCTCGAGGCTAAGGGTATTAAGATCACCCTGAAAACCTTTGGGATCTGCAACGTATTGATATACAGCCGATGAAATATGATTGAATATAGCTGGCAAGGGCATATCCACAAATTGTGAGCAGTCCGTTCGGTGTTGATAGTAGTTTAAGATAATATTTTCTAATAGGTATGAACCCATCGTATGCATTGTCGCACGGCTATTCCAGAATTTCACCGTTCTTATTACGTTAAGCAAATTGCCATTGTTCTGTTGGTTTATTGTGATCGTTCGATTTTTGTCGATGCGCGGGTCGGCTTTTTTCCAATCACCGCTACCGTTAGGGATGATGTAAAAGTTTTTTCCGAACTGCTCGACGGTTAGGAAGCATGGAACAATATCGAACGACCAATCCTTGTTTATCAGGTTTAGTAACACTACTTCTTGTCGCCTGTTTATCTCTGCGCTTCTATAGTGGTAGATATTTGCCAAACTTGATTTGAATTTGTTGAGAATTTTTATCGAGCTTATTGTTTTGTTGTCGTCTTTTGTGTACTGATAGAGCCTGCTGGACGTATCCGTGAGGCTGAGCGTGATATTGTCTGGATCATAGTCATTATACGTCGCTCCCTGCGCCATTAGACAAAAAAACATATCTACGTCATCGAGCGGCCTTTTCTTGGTCCGCCGTGAAAATGACCCGTAATTTATGTCTGCGTCGGTATAAAGGTATGGGAAATAATCTACTGTGGTTTGCAGACCTTGGACTCGGCTTCGTAAATTATCTCTATCCAGTCGAGCAGCTTTGGTATCTTCGGGATCTAAATTAACGGAATTTTGGAGGAATTCGTTAAAAGCATTGATCACAGTGGTAGCCATGTAGCGCCCTTTTTTTGAGAGACCTTGCCTCCAATTGGATCACAAAATGCAGCGAGTCGCTATCAATGTGCCACCTGGTTCTGACAAGGTTCGGATGACTGGTCAGAGAGTGTTGTACGGCTGTAGACGACCTGGAAAGGCATTTGAGCTCCAGGTGGTCTGCTCGCATCGAGGGTGGGGGTGAACAGGACGAGTTAGAGCCTTCTGCTCGCTGATCCGGTCTCCTTGAGCCGATGGTGCGATGGATGGCGGACCTCCAAAGCAGGTAAAGTAGAGGATTGATTTGCCGTCTCTTGGAACCTCTCCGAATGCCTCTACTGTCTTGGTTCAACCGTGATGCCGACCTGACGCGGGCTGCCCTTGCGCCTTACCGTCTGCTTGAGCCGGTTGTTGAACTGTCTCATGGAGAGCCGGACTCTCCGAATATGCTCATTGAGGGCGACAACCTTGACGCCTTGAAAGCCCTGCTGCCTTACTACGCTGGTCAGGTGAAATGCATTTTCATCGACCCTCCGTACAACACGAAATCAGCGTTCGAACGGTATGACGACAACCTAGAGCATTCGAAGTGGTTGTCGATGATTTACCCCCGGCTGGAGCTTCTGCGGGAGCTGATGAGTCAGGAAGGCTCGATCTGGATAACCATCGATGACAACGAAGCTCACTACCTGAAAGTTATCTGCGACGAGATTTTCGGTCGGAAGAATTTCATCGCTGAAATCATTTGGCAAAAGCGCACATCACGCGAAAACCGGGCGGCTGTCGGCTCGTCTCATGACACGATGCTTGTGTACGCAAAAATGGAAGCGTCCAAGTGGAAGAAGTACCGGAATCTGCTTCCGTCCAACGACAAGGGCTACGGGAATGCCGACCAAGATCCTCGTGGACCTTGGCGATCTATCCCTTTCTCCGCGCAGGGATTCCGACCTAATCAGATGTACCCAATTACCAGCGATTCAGGTGATGTGCATCTGCCGCCGAAAGGTCGGTGCTGGGGCGCGGTGGAATCTGTGTTCAATCGATACCGCGAAGAAAACCGTGTCTATTTCCCCAAGGATGGGAAAGGTAAACCTCGTATCAAGCGTTTCCCATGGGAGGATGAGGGGCTGGTGCCCATGACCCTTTGGCATGCTGCGGATGCCGGTACTACCGAGGAAGCCAAAAAGGAAATCTTGGCTCTGTTTCAGGATGTGGAAGCCTTCGACACTCCGAAGCCTGAACGCCTGCTAAGGCAAGTTTTGGAAGTGGCGAGTAAACCCGGTGATCTGGTTCTCGACAGCTTTCTAGGCTCTGGCACGACTGCTGCCGTGGCGCACAAGATGAAACGTAATTGGATTGGCATTGAAATGTCTGCGAACGCTCGGCTTTTCTGCGGTCCACGACTCCAGAAGGTCGTTGACGGGGAGCAAGGCGGTATCTCCGAAGCTATGGGATGGATTGGAGGTGGCGGTTATCGCTATTACAAGCTCGGCGTTCCTGTCTTCGATGACTCCGGTCACATCAGGGAAGGTATTTCCTTCGAGCAATTGGCGGCTCACGTATGGTTCGCTGAAACCGGCACCGCTCGGTCGTCATCTGCCGAAAAATCCCCTTTCCTTGGTGAGAATCACGGTACGTCTTACTACCTCCTATTCAACGGCATTCTCGGTGATTTGACTGCGGCTGGCGGCAACGTCTTGACCAAGCGGATTCTCAAGGCGTTGCCGAAGACTGATGGTCCTATGGTGATTTACGGAGAGGCGTGCGCAATTCCATCTGAGCTACTTCTGGAATCGAAAATTACCTTCCGGCAAACCCCATACGACATTAAGGCTCGTTGATCATGGCTCTGACGCTAAAGCTTTACCAAAACCGCGCGTTGTCGATGCTTGAGAAATTCCTCGACGTGGCTCGTCTGGAAGGACCATCAAAGGCGTTTGAGCAAACCGTAGATGACGGGCTTGTCAGCGACTACAAGCTGATGCCGGGTTTGCCTGAAATCCCTTATGTTTGTCTCCGCATCCCTACGGGCGGTGGCAAGACGGTGATGGGTGCCCACATCATCCAAATCTGTGGTTCTTCCTATCTCGAACGTCAATACCCTGTCGTTCTTTGGATGGTCCCAACGACTCAGATCAAGACCCAAACCATAGAAGCGTTTCGTGACCATCGTCACCCGTATCGCCAAGAGCTTAATGACGCCTTTGGCGGTCAGGTTGCAGTGTTCGACGTAGCGGAGTTCACGCGGATTCGTCCGGCAGATCTGGTAACTAAGGTTTGTGTGGTTATCTCCACTGTGGCAGCACTGCGTGTCGATAAAGAAGAAGGTCGAAAGGTCTACGAGCATCATGAAGACCTTGAGGGGCATTTCACAGGTTCTGCAAGTCAACTCGAACACCTTGATAAAGGGAAAGACGGGAAAGCGGTCGCGTCATTTGCAAACCTTCTCAAGCTTCATGGTCCGCTGGTTATCATGGACGAAGCACATAACGCTACAACGCCGCTTTCATACACTGTCTACGAGCGTCTTGGGCCAAAGGCAGTGGTGGAGCTTACAGCCACTCCTGATGTGTCCAGTTCGAACGTACTGGTCAGCGTCTCTGCATTCGAGTTGAAGGCAGAGAACATGATCAAATTCCCTGTAATCCTCAAGGAGCACAACGGGGAATGGCAGGTTGCGGTCAGCAGTGCCGTAGCACGGCGAAAAAGCCTCGCCAAAACCGCGCTGGATGAACCTGAGTACATTCGTCCAATCCTGCTAATTCAGGCTGAAAATGCCAAGAGCGAAGCCACCGTTGAAGAGGTGAAGCGGCACCTCATCGACACTGACGGTGTGGACGAAAAAGCGATTGCTATCGCGACGGGCACCACGCGGGAAATTGACGGAATCGACCTCTTTGCCAACGACTGTCCTATTGAAATCATTATCACCAAGCAGGCTCTGAAAGAAGGTTGGGACTGCTCATTTGCCTATGTCTTTTGCTCGGTAGCGCAGGTCAAATCTGACAAGGATATTCAGCAGCTTCTTGGTCGTGTTTTGCGCATGCCGTATGCCGTTCCTCGGCGTCAGGACGCGATGAGCAAAGCGTATGCTCACGTCACCACTGATACGTTTGGACGGGCTGCAGGTGAGCTTACACAGTCACTCATCAACATCGGCTTTAACCCGATGGAAGCTGCTGCCGCCATCCGCAAGGAGAAGACTCCTGAGCTGGCATTGCAGGGTGGTCAGATTGGTACTCCTGAGCTTCCTGTATCGCGGGTCTTCGTAGCGAAAGCTCCTGACTTTTCGAAGATTCCCGAGCGTGATCATGAGCGGGTTCAGTTTGTGCTGGGTGCTGATGGAATCGGCGGTGTCGTTGAGCTGAAAGACGAACTCGACCTACTGACCGTCGAAGCCATCGTTTCTACGGTTTCTGGCAAGGAGAAAAAAGCGGCGGTTGCTGCTGAGGTGGAGCGTCATCAACAAGCTACCGTGGCTGCGAAAGCTCCAAGTGAAAGAGGCGTGGTGTTTCAGGTTCCACGGCTTTATTCGGTGGAGCAGGGTGAGCTTGAGCTGGTTGACCGTGGCGCGGTTTCCGCATCGTTTAGCTGGGATCTGCTGTCGTCTCCACCTGACCTATCATCCTTCCGCTTCGACGAAGCGAGCATGACGTTCGAGGTGTATCTGGATGATAAAACCGTCCAGTTCCAGAACATGAAGGACGATGTTCAGACCTACCTTCCCGGCTTCGCACAGGACCGCTCCGCATCAGACCTGATTGGCTGGTTGGATCAGGAAATTCGTGAGCCATCAATCAAACAGCCAGTGCTTCGCGAATGGTTGCGTCGAGCTGTTACCGGGCTGATGGAGGATCGCGGCTTCTCACTGTCGCAGCTTCTGAAAGGTCAGTTCATTCTTCGCAGGAAGCTGGGTGAACAGTTGCTGCTGGCGAAGAAAAAAGCTTACGACCAGGGATTCCAGCAGGCTCTGTTCCATGATGATTTGGAGCTGGTCACTTCGTCAGAACCGGACCATGCGTTCACCTATCCCGCAGACATGGCGCTGTACCCGGCTACTTCGTACTACGCTGGGTCATTCAAGTTCAAGAAGCACTACTACCCATTCCCCGGCATGCTTCCTTGGAAAACATCGAAGGGCGAGGATGCAGAGGAATACCTCTGTGCGCAGGCAATCGAGCTGTTGGATGAAGTCGATTTTTGGGTGCGGAACCTCGTTCACGCAACCCAGTTCTGGATGCCTACCGCGACTCAGCGAACCTATCCTGATTTCGTGGTTAGGCTGAAAGACGGCCGATTGCTCGTGGTTGAATACAAGGGCGGCGACCGTGTGAGCAACGATGACAGCAAAGAGAAGCGTCTGATTGGTGAGCTTTGGGCCAAAAAATCTGCGGGGAAAGGTCTGTATCTGATGGCTCAAAAGAAGGATGAGCAAGGCCGTGGTGTTCGTGAGCAGTTGCTTGCGGTCATTGGGACCGCCTGACTTTCGCGCCCGGCCACTGAGCCGGGCTTTTTCATTGGAAGGAGCGAAAATGGAACTCGTGGTAAAGGCAGAGCAGGTAGCAGAAAACCTTGCTGAGCTGGACCGTGCCAGAGCTTTAACGGACGGCGATGGTAAGGTCTATCGTGATCTCATCAGAAGAGGGACATGCTATTTGCCATAGCTGATCACATGTGCTGCCATCTACAGGGGCATCTATTGAAATAGTGTTGGAGCGTTCTCAGCGAGGTTGGCATCCCAAGGAACAAACATCTGGATGAGCCAGGTAGGAGTGAGAGGAATTGATGGGGTAAGAAGCCGAATTAAGAATGCGAAATCAAAAATGCTTTTAGGGGGTTGTATCATTTTTATAGAAATACTCTGAGTTGGCCTGTGTATGGGTATTGCTTCAGTAATGACGTGCTCTGTAACGATTGCATCAAAAAAATCAGGCATGCGCGATGCCATGCTGTTATAAGTTAAAGTTAAAGTGTGCTGAATGTTTATCCGGGTCGTCAGTGTATAGTAGTATGGGCCCTAAACGGGTGGCATGTTGCGGCTCGAAAAAATTAGGAAATATATTTGATACAAAAAACAATACACCTGGCTCTCGCACTGCCAGGTAGCGGAAAAACACACAATTTCTTGTGCGCAGCTAAAAAGATCATCAGTTCTGGTAAAAAAATCCTCTATGCCCTGCCGACAATTCCGTTGGCCGATGCAATTATGGAGCGTTTGCCAACGGACCTTCAAGCTACACGTGTTGATTCGAGCACTAGGGCAAAGGCGAATGTTGTACGCATGTTAAATGACGCATTGATGCCAAATAGCGGCGAAACGTTTGTTATCTGTCAGCATGCCACTCTTCATAAGTGCTCGACGGAACATTTGAAAGACTGGATATTGGTTGTAGATGAAACACCTGCAGTCCTTAGCCTCAAGCACCACACGTTCAAACTCGACCAATTCAACCAGATCAAATATATCGAGTGCGTAGATGGCGAGGTGCGAATCAAAGCCGGAATGCGTCATATGGTACAAGATGAACTGCAATCGTACAAATCTTCAAGGTCGAATACATCTACAAAGACAGCAAGCACACTCAGTGATGACGTGCATGATGTTTACGATGCTTTGCATAACGACTATCCGGTATTTGTCGATGATAACGCGATAAATGATATTTCCGGCCAAAGCAGAAAAAATAGAACAATCAGAATTATTCATGAAAGAGATTTTTTTCCTCGTTTTGCTGCGGCACAAGAAACACATCTTTTGACAGCGACCGTTGACGGAAGTGTGTTCGACTATTATAGAAAGCTGAATGAACATGTGTACACTACATCAGTGTTCACGCCGCCGACCAGAAACGTATTTCCGTCGATTAGAATTTTCCCTATGTTATCGCAGGGTACGTCTTTCTCAAAAAGCCTCGTCAACGCTGAAAGCGAACTACAGCCGAACATCAAAAATTTATCCGTGATGATCAATTCTGTGAAAACGTATTTGGGCAATAATCAGTGCCTGCTGTTCACCCACAAGTGGGCGCAAAACTTTTACGGGTCAAATATTATTGTATGTGACTTTGATAGTCGAGGAATTGATACGCTTAAATTTTGCGATCACGTATTTGTAGCCATTCATGGGAACCCAACGCCTCCCGAACGTCGATCATTGGAGTTTCTTGCCAAATCTCACGGCACAAAGCTGCCAACAATGTTAAGGGCGTGGGAGGTCACCTACAAGCTTGAAATCACACTCCAAGATGTATTCCGCTCCAGTTTGCGAAGCATGTACAGAGACGACGGAACCTTAAGCGTGGAACCAGAGAACAAGGTTTTTCTGTTTGTGCAAGATTATGCAACTGTCGAGTATTTGAAACAGTATTTACCCGAAGCTATTGTTGATGGATCGTTAGCCAAGTCGTATCGTGAAACGAAGCCCAAAGGGCGAACCTCTCATCCAAGCAAGGAAAAAATGATCAGGATGATCAAAGAAGGATTTGGCACCAACGAGATCATGGCAGAAACTCGAATATCACGAACGACTATTTGTAAAGAACGATTGAGTCTTGCGATTCCGTCAAGGCGTTCAAAGTTGATGGTAATGGAAACCGCAAACAACCCTGAGTAAAAGTAAACATAACCCTTATAATTCTTTAAGGAATTAGTTTACATAAACAGATGAACACACCGTAGGTGTTTCCGAAGCCGCTAGGCGAGGAATATTGACAGTTTTTTAGCTTTCAAATAGACCTAGACGACTCATGTTTATGCTCGCCTATCGGCTTCGCATGAACTGCGTTCTTATGAATATTTTTTGATACATGATTCTATCTGGTTCAGATGGCTTCTATTATTTTTAGACCTCGCTGGTCGACTATGACGATGTAGACGTCAGACAAGTATTAAAGTCTTGTGGATGATCATCGCGGTTCTATCAAGCTATTAACGGTTTCAAATGGTTCTTGCTCTTTCAGTTTGACCTACGTGTTTACTATTCGCTGTGTCGTTAATGCGTTGCAAAAAAATGCTCACCTGTCTGTGCATGTTACATGGTTCGGTACTGTATTGTCATGGCACCCACAAGACACTACAGAAGGCATGATGTATCTTTTCATACTTCCTGCAGGCCTTTGAAGGCTATATGCCTTATAAGGCCTGCCAGAAGCTGTTAGGTGCCATCACGGTACTGGTACCATGCACCTGGTACCAAGTACCATTTAGCTATATGTGAGTGGCAGTTCAAGGCTTCTGAGTTCGAAACTTTTGTTGAATTAAATCCAGCCATGCGGCAGGTGAGATTGATCAATGCGTAAACATAACTCATGTTAGCGTTACAATGCCAAGTCATCTGGTGTAAATGACATTTTAAACAATCGATAGTTGGCGATGTCACTTGGCTTCATATCCTGTACCTCCGATAGTTGGCCGATATTTCTTATCGTCGCGACTACTGAATTATCATACGGAGTATCACCGCTCGGATTTACAACCTCGACTGATGTAATGGTTCCATCGGTGGCCATGCCGATCTGTAACGTTACCGTCATGCTATTTCGTGTTGATGGCGGACGCGCCCAGCCTTCAGATGCCCGTGCCATAATCAGTTCGTCAAGGTGGGAACTGAAATCAGGGGTTTCTGGCTTGATTACATCAATAGTTGGTTTCTTCACTGGCTTCTTCACTGATTGTTTCGCTGTTTTCTTATGCGCGCTCAGCCTAGTGACAATCATGGTTCCGGCTATGTCTGTGTCGATGATTCGGATCAATTGTCCCTTTAGTTTCCTTCCATTGAAGTCACCTTCTTCTTGTTCTACGGCAAGCATTAAGGAAGCACTGCTATCCCGCATGTAACACAGACCATCTCCGCACATTCTGATGGTGAAATCTTTATCCAGTTCAAAAGCCTTGTTTTTGAACCAAGTCAAACCTTTGTGCTGATTATTCGTAAAAGCATCTGAAAGCCCGCCTGAATATTTGACGCCGTTGGCATCTTCCAACGCTTTCAAGTCGGATTGACTCAATGCCTGTCCGAGCGTAACTGCTGGCAATAAGGCCAAGGCCAAAATAGAAATCCGCATAATTCCCAACGATCAAATTAGAATGGTGTGAGTCTTGCTATCAGCAGAGGTGACCGCCATCAAGCATCACCCCTACTGACCACAACAAACATCTAGTTTTATGATTTACAGACTCATCATCGTCGTTATCATTTCTGATGTGTGAGCCAAGCAAGCCCCATCATGATTGCCACCCAAGCGGCGGCTATCAATGACCATTTCAGTGCGGATAGAAAATCCGTACCGCTTGCAGCACCGTACCTGAAGCCCATCCCCCAGTACCGCCATTTGTTAGCGGCATAAGCCACTGGTGGGATCGCAAGCAAGAATGCCCACAGCATTTGGTCAGATGTGTCATTGCCAGTTTGGTTAGCTGATACAGCGTTAGACGCGTTTGCAATTATTGCCGCTGCCAGCCACAACAGACTTCTTCGTTTCTTCACGGCTTGTCCTTATGCCTTGGGGGCTGAGCTGGCCGTTGCACGCAGACGCTGCAAGGTTGATGGAATGCCACACAAGAACAGAATCAGTGCCAGTAGAAGCATCACCAAGGCCACACCGACACCAGCTCCGGTGGCTTGCCGTATATTCCAGACGTAGCCAAGCTCCAAGGCAAAGATGCCGGCCAGACTAGCTATCGGCATGCTTAACGCAGCCAAAAAAAGCCCAAAGTACAATTTCATCCCGGTTTCCTTGTGTTTTGAATTGGTGATTGCTGTACAAGGCATAAAATATCTGAAAATCAGATATCTGGAAAGTAGATATAGCGTATGGGGCTGTCATTTGTGGATAGCTCCCATGCCCAAAGCAATATATCGGCCCGAACACGACATGTTTTTGGCTATTCTAAAGGCTCGCAGAATCGATTCAGGGATGACCCAGGCTGACTGTTCCCAGGCTTTGGGGCGCCCTCAATCATTCATGAGTGATGTCGAACGAGGGGTTAGGCGGCTGGATATAATTCAGATTCATGACCTATGCAAAATTTTGGGATGCAAACTTATTGATGTAATTCAAGAGTTTGAAAGCAGCTTGAACAAAGCAGGCTATTGAGTTTCGTTCAATGTACAACACATATCAAATATCAATTTTGGCTAATTCAACGTGGTATCCCATCGCCACTAAACGCTGCGAATATTGCCGGAAGTTCACCTTTGAAAAGAATGGCATGTGCAATGCGCCTTGACTACTCTGCATAATGGCAAAAACTATATGGTTGTGTCTTGGCTGGACGGCTGGATCAAACTCAAATATATGTGTGCCTTGAGTGGCAAGATGAGCATTAATTTGTTCAATTATTTCTGGGGCGTGTATGAGAGACTCTGCTGAAACATAAGCTTGGGAAAAAAGGTGGCTTAATACACTGGATGAGGAATATTTCTTAACATGTATGATGTGATTGTCTGATGTAAGGATATCGCAGAATTCGATGACACTTGAGGCGCCATTGACTCGTACATTATGCTGGTCGAGTAGGTGGAATGCTATACCATCTGAAATGTTTCGCAGGTAATCACCCTCATGCGCTCCATTGTAGCGAGGGAAGACAATATCTGATCGTGGGAAAACGTCAAAATAGTGGTTAACTTGATTTGCATAGTCATTATCAATGCAATACCAATCGCCTTCACTCAAAAGATAATTCCCTCCTTCAAATTCTACTTCTCCACTAAGGCATTCATATAAAGTCCATGTATCAATTTTGTTGTAGTCTGCACCATATAAATAGATTTTTGTGGATTTTGCAGTTTCTACTGAAAGGTTTCCAACTAATGCTTTTTCGGTCAGGCAGCGTTGTAAATCTAACTCAAATCCCACAACTGGTCCGTTTCCGTTTCGCCCACGCTGTGACGTATATGAAAAGCCTGAGAAGCCTTCATACTCTATAATTCTTGGGGCAGCTATCCAGAATTCATCATAAAAACCTTGATTCACCGAATTGATTAGTAACTCATCTAGTGCAGAGGAAACAGAATCATCTCGTATCGGAACAATGTGGTCCATCCAAGGGTATTTTTCTTTTCCTCTTTCATCTTCATATGCTGTTATGAGGCGCTCTGCAATTTCCGGAAATTGTGCGAGTTGTACATCTGTGTGTAAAGAGAGGGAGTCCGAGCCGCTTACAACTTCGTGTTCATTGCCGTCGGTTGATTCAACTATTCCGGTTAAAGACTTAAGTATTTCTGAATCAAATTTGAATTCAAATTCTGAAATTGAAAGGTTTTTTGATGATTGTGAGCGAGATCGTAGCGGAATTTTATCGATATTCGATTTGTCGATTGACTTAATTAATTGCGGGTCGGTCATGCTTAAAGCCGTTCTTAATCCAAAGTACCTTTCGATTGAGGCTTTGTCGATTAGGTGTCGAGCATGACCAAATGTGAAGCAGAAGACCCTTTCGTTCACGGATAAAACCAATACACCTTGTAATGATCTTCCGCGCATTTGGGTGGTATCTATTTGTTCAATACCGTTAAACAAGTCAACCCATTTTGGCTTTGAAGGGTTTGTTTGATAATAAAACAAACAGGTTGTATTATCTATCTCAAACTGCTGTGGCTGAGTTGCATGCTCATCAGATAATGCGTCATAGATAGTCCGACCGGACTTCAAAAGAAATACATTAATTGTAAGCTTCATTGATCAGTCCCTGATTGAGTGCAGTCCATCAGAAAGCATTTCTACGATGAGTGTAGCTAATCCCGCTCTTATGAGATGACTTATGGTAGGACGGTTCTCAGGCAGTCAGTCCTCGACCTCTGATGAGTAATGGGATCAACAAACGACCGTATTTGAACCTAGCACCGCATCTGCTTCAGAGTGGTGTCAAAAATATGGGGTTGACGTTTTGAGCCTGCCCCTCATAATGACACTACCTTTTTGAGCTAGGGTGTTAGCCATGAGCCGTGTTTTTCTCTATGCCCGCGTATCGACCGCAGATCAGACCACCGCAAACCAACTGCATGAGGTAAAGACGGCTGGTTTCGATATCAAACCAACCAGGATTGTCGAAGAACAAATCAGTGGTAGCGTGCCTACTTCTGAACGCAGAGGGTTCCAGAGCCTGCTAAACAAGATCGAAGACGGTGATGTTCTGGTGGTCACAAAGCTTGATCGCCTCGGACGAAACGCTACGGACGTGCGTTCAACCGTCGAAATGCTACATTCGAAAGGCATCAAGGTTCACTGCCTCGCCTTAGGTGGCGTCGATCTGACGTCGGCATCTGGGAAAATGACGATGCAGGTCCTCGGAGCAGTTGCAGAGTTTGAACGTGACCTGTTAATCGAACGTACACAAGCAGGGTTACAGCGGGCCAAGGCTGCGGGAACGAAGCTGGGAAGACCAAAAGCAGCATCATCAGATGCAGTGCAGACACTTAAAAACGATGGACTTTCCCAATCCGCAGTAGCTAATCAACTCGGAGTTAGTCTTTCTACCGTGAAACGACTCTGGTGATGTGCTTCACGAAGACCGGTAGCAAGCTCCTTCATGACGGAAGCTCGCACAGAGCATCCGCTAAGCCCCGTGAGGTTGGCCCCCCCTAGGGGCGGGGGGCAGCTTTTCGCATGGTACCTAATCGGCTACTAGTGGTAAGGAGAACCCCAGGGCCGGTGTCCTTTCGAATACCCCTCACAGCGGCTTCGCTCGTCAAATGACCTTCCGTCTGGCCGCAAGAGAATCCTGCGAATGTGCCTGTAATCTTCGTTGACTTGTCGAACGTTCAGATCGGCGGGGGAGTTCAAATTGATCTCTAACCCCTCTCAGGAATTTTCGAGTCACGCCCCCGACGGTTTGGTACCGGCTGCGGAGTATGTCCGCATGTCCACAGACCACCAGCGCTATTCGACGGAAAACCAATCTGCCGCAATCAGCACCTATGCCGCGAGCCATGGTATGGCCATCGTGCAAACGTATCGAGACGAAGGCAAGAGCGGATTAGACATTGGCGGTCGCGATGCGCTCAGACGCTTGATCGATGATGTGCAGGCAGGCCGTGCCAGGTTCAAAATCATCTTGGTGTATGACGTAAGCCGATGGGGCCGTTTTCAAAATACTGATGAAAGCGCGCATTACGAATATCTTTGTACCCGGGCTGGGATTCAGGTCGTGTACTGCGCCGAGCCCTTCGACAACGACGGCTCACCCCTTGCGACTATATACAAGGGCATAAAGCGCTCGATGGCTGGCGAGTACAGCCGCGAATTGTCTGCCAAGGTGTTTGCAGGGCAATGCAGACTCGTTCAACTTGGTTTTCACCAGGGCGGACCGGCAGGGTACGGATTGCGTAGAGCTCTTCTAGATGACCGCCAAGCCTATAAGGGTGAGCTGTCTCGCGGTCAGCACAAGAGTATTCAGACTGACCGCGTGATTCTCATACCTGGCCCACAAGCCGAAATTGATGTGGTCCAGCGTATTTATCAGCAGTTCGTGTACGAGCGACTGCCTGAACGAGCCATCGCTGAAGGGCTTAACGTAAATGGATTGACGACAGATTTGGATCGCCCATGGACCCGTGGGACCGTTCATCAGGTGTTAACCAACGAAAAATACATCGGCAACAACGTCTACAATCGAACATCCTCCAAATTACGAAAGCATACCGTACGAAATGCTCCGGCTTTATGGGTCCGCTGCAATGGCGCATTTCAGGGAATCATTTCTGTTGAGCTGTTCACCAGGGTTCGGGAAATCATTCTGGAACGGAGTCGTCGCTTGGACGATGCGGAGCTGCTCGCGATGCTCCGCTCGTTACTGGAGCGTGCAGGATCACTCTCAGGCTTGCTTATAGATGAAGAAGAAGGCATGCCATCCAGTACCACCTACATCAGTCGATTCGGTGGATTGCTGCGGGCATACTCATTGATCGGATACACCCCGAACAGGGACTATCGGTATCTAGAAATCAATCGCGCCTTACGTCGATGGCGTCCCCAGATTCTGGATGAAGTCGCCTCGCATCTATTGCGAGTCGGCGCAGAAGTGGAACGGAATCCTGAAAGCGACATTTTGACCGTCAACGAAGAGTGGACAGCCTCCATTGTCATCGCACGATGCCAACCAACTCAGGCAGGAACACTGCGTTGGCGGTTACATTTTGACATCACCCTGTCCCCAGATATAACCATCGCAATCCGGATGGACCCTGCCAATCAGCACGCCATGGACTATTACCTGATCCCACGACTCGATATGGGGGCGTGGCCGCAACGGTTGGTCGAAGAGAACAGCGCTCTAATTGATAGCTTCAGGTTCGAAACTCTGGCAGTTCTCGACGAGTTGGCCGCACGCAGCCCCCTGAAGGAGGTTTCATGACCGCTAACACCTATTCTCGTGACCATGTCGAACTCATCCCCATCGCGCAAATCCATGTGCTCAACCCCCGAACCAGGAACAAACGAATTCACCGGGAACTAATCGACAATATTCGTGACGTGGGATTGAAGCGACCTATCACAGTTAGTCAACGAGCCGAAGATCGGGGGCCGCACAAGTACGACCTTGTATGCGGACAAGGCCGACTGGAAGCCTTCCATGCGCTGAATCAGACAACGATTCCGGCGTTTGTCATCAATGCCAACGAAGAGGACTGCCTTGTCATGAGCCTTGTGGAAAACGTGGCTCGGCGGCAGCATCGCCCCATTGACTTGATGAATGAAGTCGGACGTTTGCGCGAGCGTGGCTACAGTGACACAGAAATAGCCGAGCGAATCGGGGTGACTGCTTCATGGGTCAATATGATTGTCGGATTACTGAAGCGCGGTGAGGAAAAGCTACTGGCCGCAGTAGAGACTGGTTTGATTCCGTTGAGCATGGCAACGGATATCGCCAGGAGCAGTGAGGCTGAAATTCAAAACCTTCTTGAAGATGCATACGAGCACGGCATCCGTGGGAAAAAGTTAACAACTCTTCGGCATCTACTGGAATTGCGAGCAAAGAAGGACAAGCTGGTTCGAGCCAACCCAATGGGGGGCGGCCAGCCCAAGAAAAAGCGGATGACAACCGCCGATCTCCGTCGGTTATTCGAACGAGAAGCCGAACGACAGCGCTTGATGGTTAAGAAGGCAGCCTATACGCATGATCGTCTGGTTTTCTCGATCCAGGCACTGAAGGAGCTGCTGAACAACAGCGAATTTATCGATCTGTTAAGAGTCGAGAAACTGGGGTCTGTGCCGAAGCTGGTCCAAGCCCGTATACAGCAGATGGGGAAATGAAAATGACACAATTTCCAGACCACCTACCATCTCCCTCACCAAAAAGCGATTTTCTTCATGAGTGTGTAAGGGTAGCAATCGAAAATATTGTGCCCTTGAAAATCCTACGTCCAGCAGTCAAGAACAGCCTTAAATACCAACAGATTCTTGCATCGGTACAGGACGTGGGGTTGGTTGAGCTACCCGCTGTCATGCCCAACGCTAAGCGTCAGGGGCAGTATTTCTTGCTGGATGGCCATCTGCGCATCGAAGCTCTCAAAGACCTTGGGCAATCGGAAGTGGATTGTCTCGTGGCTCTTGACGATGATACTTATTCGTACAACAAACGGATAAATAGGCTGTCTGCTGTCCAAGACCACAAGATGATTGTCCGAGCCATGGAGCGAGGCGTGTCGGCAGAGCGTTTGGGTAAGACACTAGGTTTGTCGCCGCTGACCATCAAGCACCGCTTCCGGCTTCTCAACGGAATCTGTGAAGATGCTGCCGCGATACTTGCGGATACCAACTGTCCTGCGAAGGTGTTTGACATACTCCGTCAGATGAAACCGTTGCGGCAGATCGAAGCGGCCGAATTGATGGTTGGAAACAAGAACTTCTCTGTCATGTTCGCCAACGCCTTGCTTGCAGCAACTCCGGCCAGTCTCTTAGCCTTCGAGTGTAAGGCCGCGCCGGAGCAGCAAGTATCAGCAGAGTCCATCGCCCGCTTGGAGCGCGAGCTTGCCGCTTTGCAGATGCAAATCAAGGTCGTTGAAGACGACTACGGACCGGATGTTCTCCATCTCACGGTTATTAAAGGTTACCTGACCAATATGCTGACTAACGCAGCAGTCGTGCGCTGGCTGGCAAAACACCAGCCGGAATATCTGAAGGAATTTCAACGCATTACTGAAATGACAGATTTACCTGGGGAGGATTATGGAGTCACCCCCAAGGCGGGATGACTGTAAGGCACCAAGTAATTCCTTGACACCGCCGCCACAAGCCTGTGTGACCAGCGCTGCACAGCTTTCTACAAGCTTGTAGTAGCGCTAGACGGCGGTGCTCTTTCAGCCAACGTGTGATCACATTTCGCTGCGGATAATTGGGCCTATAAAAAACGGGGCAAGCCGGGCTTGGGCTTCATGTCCCGCCATGGTCCAACAGAAAGCACCGAAATGCTCCTTATTGAGCAGTCATTGTGGGCGCTGTTTGATAATTGATCCAATTCACCGATTGAAAGTCGTTCTAGAGAGGATTGCTGCCCGTCACTGTGAGTTTCAGGCTAACATTTTGGCCTATTTAACAGCGGGTGTACGGACGGGGTTCAGAACTGGTAGTTTTGAAATCGCTTCGTATTTCTGGCTCATGGATGAACCTTGGCTGTAAACATCGAATGTGGTCTGTCCGACCTCATGCCCTACCAGTTCTGCAATCAAAGTCCCTTGCACGCTCGCCCTGACAAGCTGAGTGATGGTCGTTTTTCGGATTGAGTGAAATACACGATCAGGTCCGAAACCTAGAGAAGCCTTGAGCCTGCCGAATGCCTTCACCATCGGGTCAGAGCGAATGCCATACTTACTACGACTGTTGGTAGCAATTAGATATCCATCCTCTGAATCATCGATCAACCTCTTCACAATGTTTTTGATATTTGGATGTACAGGCACGACTCTGATACCGGCCCTTGTCTTACTATCGGTAATGTCGAAAGCTTGAACACCATCAATATCAATCACATTGTCTGTCTTTAACTGACACAGTTCCTCGATGCGGGCACCTGTGTAGACGCCAAGCAAAATCAGGTCTGCGAGTGCATGCAACTTTTCGGATTTAGCTGCCGCATGTAGCCTGGAGAGATCTTGGAGTGCAAAGTCTTTGCGTTGTGCGTCAGCACGATCCTTGCCTCGCACCTTCGGTAGGTCGTGGTCTTCAAAGGGGTTCGCCTTGCCCTTGTAATCGATCCGCCAGCGGATATCGTGCTTCATCGCCCATTTCCAAAAGACGTTCCCTGCCAGCAGATACTGAGTCAGTGTCTTGCTGCTCAAGCTAAACGAATCAAGCCACGCTGACACTGCGTCAAAATCGAGTGGGCGGCCTGTTTGGGTTAGGAATTTTGACAGTTTTTCAAGCTTGGATTGTTGTTGGTCAATCGTCTTGGCAGCGACATTTCTATTTTCACGGAAGGTTCTGAACTCGGTAAGCCTTGCTTTCGTGATGGGGGACCTTGGTGTGTATCCACTGGGATTATTGATCAAGGCATCCAGTTCTTGACGCTCGTCTGTTGAAAAACGGTGCTTGTCGGTCATCTCCCTTCTTATCGCCTTTTTGAACACCCCATGCAGCACTTCCTGGATGCGTAGGTCACCGTCGACTCCGCTGTCTCGCTCGTGCTCGACAATTTTCTCAATCAGGGCCGTCAAGGCGGAATTTCGCGACTTGAAGGTTTGGACTTCTTCCTCGCTTACCGGCAGGGGCTGTACTTGCTCACCGATGATCTTCAGCTTTCGGTTTCTTTTCAGAGACTCCAGTTCGGCGACCGCTGAATGCACAGCGTCTTGCCAGTCCTCGGGTAGCGGTTTTCCTTCCCGTGCGATTTTGATCTGTGCTTTCCAAGTTGCAAGGATCGGTAGCCTGCGATCCAAGGCTTCTTTGTAGACCCCGGTCATGAGTGATCGCGAAAGGATGCGACGTCCGCCGAATGCTTTTTGTACGTCCGCAGGGATGGCTAGTCTTACGTGGTAAGTGCCTCCTTGAAGTTCTAGGTTGTTGGCCATTTTTGTTCACCTGTTTTCTGTTGTACGTATTTATTGTACGTAAAATCATTATGAAAGCCAGGTTGCGTAGGGGTTTATGGTGATTTCCGTATAAAATGGAGCGTCCCTATCTCTCCGCCATATATCGAAAAGCCCCTGAATCGCAAGATTCAGGGGCTTTTTGTTTTCCGCTCGAATTCACGTCCGAGTGAGCACCACGGCGTCAGGACACTTAAGTTTGATCCGCCGGCTCGCGGTACGTCTGACGAAACTCTCCCGGTGGTATCCCGCGCCGGCTTTTGAAAGTGCGGTGGAACGACCGTGGTTCGGTGAAGCCCAGGTACTGGGCGATGTCCTGGATCGGCAAGCTGCTGTGCAGCAGGTAATGCTCCGCCAGTTCCTGGCGCAGATCATCGAGGATTTGCTGGTAGGAGGTGTTGGCCTGGTGCAGCTGGCGTTGCAGGGTGCGCACCGAGACGGCGAACTGCTCGGCCACCTGTTCCTTGCGCGGCAACCCTTCCTTGAGCAACTGACGCAGGATGTTCTTCACCCGTTGTTCCAGCGACGCGTCTTCCAGTGTGGCCATCAGGCCCAGGGCATGGTCTTCCAGGGTGCGCAGCAACTGCGCATCGGCCTGGCGCAAGGGCAGCTGCAGGTAGGGCAGCGGCACAACGAGCGCCGAATAGGGCTGGCCGAACAGCACCGGGCAGTCAAAAAACTGTTCGTACTGGGTACGTTCAGTGTCCACCGGCTGAGGATGTTCAAGCCACACGGCGGTGGGCGAAAGTTGGGCGTCGGCGATCCAGCGCGCGTATTGCAGCCAGGAGCCAAGGACGTTTTCCACCAGGTGGCGGCGGATGCGTGGGCGTTGGTGGCGGCAGGTCCAGATCAGGTGCACGTGCTCACCCTGCGCTTCGGCGCGGCTGACGCCCATGTCGCCTACCAGTTTCTCGAACGGCATGATGCGATTCATCGCATCGCCCAGGGTTGCACAATTCATGGTGATGTAGCCCA
Organism: Pseudomonas sp. GZD-222; assembly: GCF_049310525.1. Taxonomy (NCBI): domain Bacteria; kingdom Pseudomonadati; phylum Pseudomonadota; class Gammaproteobacteria; order Pseudomonadales; family Pseudomonadaceae; genus Pseudomonas; species Pseudomonas sp. GZD-222. Next base: position 37,310 of record NZ_JBMOWO010000016.1, on the reverse strand, counting down.
GCACGTTCCAGGAGTTGGGTAACACGAAGCGCGCCGAGTTGAGGCCGAACAATGGATCACCGGAATGCTCGCAAAAGTAGTCGAGCAAGCGTTCATGGGCTTCGCCTGGCACCCGCAGGCTGTTGTCGCTCAGTTGCTGGGCTTGCAACCCGGCCAGCGCCAGCGCCGGTTCAACGGCCATGCCCAGTTGTTCGGCATGACGCACATACTTGAGCAGGGGGGGAACCGAGCTGTAGCCGAGGGATTGCATGATCGGGTTCCTTTTGACCGAGGCAGACAGGCGCAGGTGAAGACCCTGAAAGGTAATTTGAAACCACCGCTAAAGTAAATGGCGGCAGCCGCCTGTGCGTTGGCTCAATCGGCTACTCGAGCTGGCCGGATGCGACCGTGACAGGTTCGGGTGGCTGGCTACTATAGGCGCCTGAACTGTTACCTGATAAGAGCCATAAAAGGACACACGCATGCGACGCTGGAACGGCTGGGGGGATGCAACCACGGTGGTCGAGCTGCCGGCCCAGGGCGCGGGGTTTCTCGCTGCCCGGGTAGGCGCCGGGGCTGCGCTGCCCGACGCCACGCTGGAGGCGGCACTGGCACGAGTTCCGGCTTCGCGTCTGGCGGCGCATCCGCTGTACAACCTGGAGGCTCATGATCGTCTGCTGCATGCGCGTGGCCAGAGCTTGCCGGACTGGTTGGCGTTACGTGAAGGTACGCTGGGAACCTACCCCGATGCGGTGGCGTTCCCGCAGGATGTCGAACAGATCCGCCAGTTGCTGGCGCTCGCCCAGGATAAAGACCTGTGCCTGATCCCTTACGGTGGCGGCACTTCGGTGGCCGGACACATCAACCCGCCATCCTCCACGCGGCCGGTGCTGACCGTGTCGCTGGCGCACATGAACCGTCTGCTCGATCTCGACGAACAGAGCCTGCTGGCTACCTTCGGTCCCGGCGCCACCGGGCCGCAAGTGGAAAGCCAACTGCGTGCCCGCGGTTATACCCTGGGGCATTTCCCGCAGTCGTGGGAGCTGTCGACCCTCGGCGGCTGGGTCGCCAGTCGCTCCAGCGGCCAGCAGTCGCTGCGCTACGGACGCATCGAGCAGTTGTTCGCTGGCGGTACCCTGGAAACCTTCGCCGGCCCGTTAGAAATCGCAACCTTCCCGGCCTCGGCCGCAGGTCCCGATCTGCGCGAAGTGGTGCTGGGCAGTGAAGGGCGCTTCGGGATCATTTCCGAGGTCAAGGTGCGGATCACTCCGCTGCCGGCGGACGAACGTTTCTATGGGGTGTTCCTGCCCGACTGGAAGCGGGCCCTGCACGCCATTCGCCAGTTGGCCCAGGCACGCGTGCCGCTGTCGATGCTGCGCCTGTCGAATGCCACGGAAACCGAAACCCAGCTGGCCCTGGCCGGGCACCCGCAGCAAATTGCCTGGCTGGAAAAGTACCTGGCCTTGCGCGGAGCGGGTGCCGGGAAATGCATGCTGACCTTCGGTGTGACCGGCAACCGACGGCAGAACGCGCTGTCGCTGAAGCAGGCGCGGCAACACTTGAAGGCCTTTGGTGGGGTGTTCACCGGCACGCTGCTGGGCAACAAGTGGGCGCAGAACCGCTTCCGTTTTCCTTACCTGCGCGAGAATTTGTGGAACGCCGGTTACGTGGTCGACACCCTGGAAACCGCCACCGACTGGAGCAATGTCGACAACCTGCTCCAGCGCATTGAAAGCAGCTTGCGCGACGGTCTGGCGGCCGAGGGCGAGCGGGTGCATGTGTTTACCCACCTGTCGCATGTCTATGGCGAAGGGTCGAGCATCTACACCACCTATGTGTTCCGCCCGGCGGCGACTTATCCGGCTACCCTGGCGCGCTGGCAGGCGCTCAAGCAGGCGGCCAGCCAGACCATCGTCGACAACCACGGCACCATCAGTCACCAGCATGGCGTCGGCAAGGATCATGCTCCCTACCTGCTGCGCGAGAAGGGCGCACGGGCGCTGGACACCTTGCAGGTGCTGAGCCGGCATTTCGACCCGGCCGGGCGCCTCAACCCCGGCACCCTGTTGCAGGAGTGACGGCATGAGCCAGGACTGGAATGCCGCGTGGCGACAGCAGGTACTGCCGACCCTGGCGGATGAAACCTGGGACCTGATCGTCATTGGTGGCGGCATCAGCGGTGCCGGGATCCTGCGTGAAGCGGCCCGCCGCGGCTGGCGCTGCTTGCTGCTGGAACAGCGCGATTTTGCCTGGGGCACCTCCAGCCGTTCTTCGAAGATGGTCCATGGCGGCTTGCGTTACATCGCCAAGGGCCAGTGGCGCCTGACCCGCGATTCGGTGCACGAACGTCAGCGCCTGCTCGACGAAGCGCCGGGGCTGGTGGAGCCCGCGAGTTTCATGATGCCGCACTATCGTGGCGGCTTTCCCGGGCCGCGGGTGTTGGGGGGGCTGTTGACGGTGTATGACGCCCTGGCCGGGCGGCGCAGCCATCGTTTTTACGACGCGCAACAGCTGCACTACCTGGCGCCGGGTTTGAAGGAGGATCAACTGCTGGGGGGCACCTGTTTTGTCGATGCGCTGACCGATGATGCCCGCCTGGTCATGCGCGTGCTGGCTGAAGCGCGGGCGGATGGCGGGTTGGCGCTCAATGGTGTGCGAGTCCGGCAACTGCTGCGTGAAAATGATCGGGTCTGCGGCGTGCAGGTTGAGAACACTGAGGATGGCGAGCTGTTGCAGCTGCGTTGCCGGGCGCTGGCGGTGGCGACTGGCGCCTGGGCCGAACGCCTGCGCCCGAGCGACGCGCCGCGGCAATTGCGGCCGTTGCGCGGCAGTCATCTGCTGTTGCCCGGCTGGCGTTTGCCGGTAGCTCAAGCGATCACCTTCTTGCATGCTGACGATCAGCGGCCGGTGTTTGTCTTCCCTTGGGAAGGTGCCACGGTGGTGGGTACCACGGACCTTGACCATCAGGAGGACCTGGATCAGAGCGCGAGCATCAGCGCCGAGGAACTCAACTACCTGCTGGCTGCCTGTGCCCAGCAGTTTCCCCAGGCTAACGTGGTTGCCGGCGATGTATTGTCGACCTGGTCGGGGGTGCGTCCGGTAGTGGGCAGTGCCAGCGCAGAGCAGCAGGGCAAACCGTCGAATGAAACCCGTGAGCATGTGCTGTGGCTTGAGCCCGGTTGTGTGACCTTGGCCGGCGGCAAGCTGACTACCTTTCGGCCTCAGGCGCTCGAAGTACTCAAGGCCTGTGCGCCGATGCTCGGGCGCGAAGTCAGCGATGACGGCGCCCCGGTTTTTACCACGGTACCGGCGTTGCCGATTGCGGATCTCAACAGCCGCCAGTGGCGTCGCCTGGCCGGGCGTCATGGTCGCGACCTGCCACGCCTGGCGCTATTGCTGCAACAGTTGGGCTGCGCCAGCGTCGGGGCCAGCGACACCTTGTGGGCCGAGCTGGCGTTTGCCTGCGAGACAGAGCTGGTTCTGCACCTCGATGACCTGCTGCTGCGCCGCACCCGTATCGGCCTGTTACTGGCCCGGGGGGCGGAGGAATATCTACCGGCCATCCGCCAGTTGTGTCAGCCACGGCTGGGTTGGGATGACCGGCGCTGGCAGGCGGAAGAACAGCGTTACCGGGCGTTGTGGCAACGCCACCATGGCTTGCCGGACGCCACGCACTGAATGCCCATTGAAGAGAGCTCCATGGATAACGACAAGAACAAGCGCTACCTGCTGGCGATCGACAATGGCACCCAGAGCGTGCGCGCATTGCTGTTCGACCTGCAGGGTAATCTGTTGGGCAAGGGCAAGATCGAGCTGCAGGCCTACACTTCGGCCCAACCGGGCTGGGCCGAGCAGCAGCCGGATTATTACTGGGCCAAGCTGGGCGAAGCCTGCCAGCAGTTGTGGCAACAGACCGGCATCGATCGTACGCAAATCGCCGGTGTATCACTGACCACCCAGCGTGGAACGGTGATCAACGTCGACGCTCAGGGCAAGGCCCTGCGTCCGGCGATTCTGTGGCTCGATCAACGCCAGGCCGAGGTCGAGGGCGGGATCAAGGGGCCGTGGGGCTGGTTGTTCAAACTGGTTGGCGCGCAGGCTACCGTGGATTACTTCCGTGCCCAGGCCGAAGCCAACTGGATTGCCCAGCACCAGCCCGAGGTGTGGGCGGCGACCGACAAATTCCTGCTGCTTTCGGGTTTTCTCACCCATCGCCTGTGCGGGCGCTTCGTCGACTCGGTGGGTTGCTGCGTGGGCTACCTGCCGTTCGATTTCAAACGCCTGCGCTGGGCGGCACCTTCCGACTGGAAATGGCAGGCCCTGGCGGTGCGCGCGGAACAATTGCCGACGCTGCTCAAGCCTGGCGAAACCCTGGGCCATATCAGCGCCGAGGCGAGCCGGCATACCGGCATCCCCGAAGGCGTGCCGCTGATCGCTGCCGGTGCGGACAAGGCCTGTGAAGTACTCGGCGCCGGCGTGGTTGATGCGTCCACGGTGTGCCTGTCCTATGGCACCACCGCGACCATCACCATGACGCGTTCGCGCTATCTGGAAGTCGTCCCGTTGATCCCGCCTTATCCTGCGGCGGTACCGGATCAGTACAACTGCGAAGTGATGATCTACCGCGGCTACTGGATGGTCAGCTGGTTCAAGAACGAGTTCGGCCTGCGTGAAATGCAGCAGGCCAAGGAACAGGGGCTGGAGCCAGAGCAACTGTTCGACGCCCTGGTCGATGCGGTGCCGCCCGGCTCCATGGGGCTGATGCTGCAACCCTACTGGTCGCCGGGGATTCGTGAGCCGGGTATGGAAGCCAAGGGGGCGATGATCGGCTTTGGTGACGTGCATACCCGCGCACATATCTATCGGGCAATCCTTGAGGGGCTGGCCTACGCCTTGCGTCAGGGCAAGGAGAAGCTGGAAAAGCGCTCGAAACAGTCGATTCAGCGTCTGCGCGTTGCCGGTGGCGGGTCGCAGAGTGATGCCGCGATGCAGCTCACGGCGGATATTTTCGGCCTGCCGGCCGAGCGTCCGCATGTCTATGAGGCGTCGGGCCTGGGGGCAGCGATTTGTTGTGCGGTGGGGCTTGGCCTGCATGCCGACTTTTCCTCGGCGATTGCGGCGATGACCCGCGTGGGCGCGGTGTTCATGCCGCAGCCGGAGGCGCAGCAGGTCTATGAGCGGTTGTACCGGGAGGTATACCTGCGCATGTACCGCCAGCTCAAACCGCTGTACCAGAGTATTCGGCAGATCACTGGTTACCCAGCCTAGCAGTCCCTCTACCGGTGGGAGCGGGGGGGGGGGGGGGGGGGGGGGTTTCCTTTCGACCCTCCCCCCCGGGAAACACCCTCCCCCCCCCCCCTCCCTCGTCCCCCCCCCCCCCCTCCCACCAGCCCCCCCCCCCCGCTCCCACTGAGAGTTCGTGGCGCAATTGGAGAATTTATTTGGCGACATCGGACAGTGTCAGGGGCAGGGTCGGTTGTTAGGCTCAGCCCTCAAGCACTTCCAATAAGAACTAATAACAATGAAGCTGAAACTTCTCCTGATGCTGCTCTGTGGTATCGCTCCGGCGGCATGGGGCTGGTCCAACCATACGGTCGGCAGCTACCTGGCGTTGCAGGATCTACCGGCGCTGCGCGAAGCACCTGAAGTTGAAGTCGAGCCGTTGGAGCAGTTTCTCACCCAGCAATATGACGCCATCGCCGCGCTGCTGGACGAGCAGGAGCGTTTCGCCTGTCAACACGTTGCCCAGTACCCGCCGCGTCCCGACAGCCTGAAGCTGCCCGCCGTGCCAGGGGACAATCTGCGCCGCGCCTTTCTCAGCGCCCTGCGTATCAATCCGCAGATCCATCTGGCCATGGTCATCCAGCCGTTACCGGGGCAAGACCTGCCGCAGCGTGAACACCTCAAGGCCGAGCAGGTGATGGTCGAGCAGACCCTGTCGCCGTGGAATCAACAGCGCTTCATCCGTTTGGCGAACGGCGAAAAAGTCGCGCCGTTGGCGGTGTTGGCCAGCGCCGCCGACGAGCCGGATTACGGTCACGACATCAATCTGTTCAGTGACAACCCCGGTGAAGTGTCGGCGCTCTACGGCTTTGGTCCGCAGCCATTTGGCGATGAACGTTTCCAGTACAGTTCGCAGGCGCCGTTCCATATGGGCTTCTTCCATGAGAACCCGGTGGTTTACGCCGCCGCCGGGTTTCTTCAGCGCAGTTGGCCGCACTGGCGTGCGTACCAGTACCTGGGCCTGGCGCGGCTGGCCTTTGCCACAGGCCATCGCTACTGGGGCTACCGCTTTCTCGGCTGGGGCATGCACCACGTTCAAGACCTGACCCAGCCGTATCACGCCAAACCACTGCCCGGTGTCGGTCTGCTCAGCATGCTGCTGATGGAAGGCAAGGCGCTGGCCGGTTATGACAGTGACAAGCACGCCGCCATCGAGCGGGTCGCCACCCGGCACATGGAGGTGGAGAAGTATCAGGCCGCCTGGCTTTCTCGCCTGCTGCGCAACGGGCAGCGGGTGCATCCGATGCTCCAGGCCTATGCCGACACCGCACAAGACGCCAGCTATCCGCCGTACTCGGTGGACTACCTGCGCGACGTGGTCAGCGCCCAATCCGCCGCCGCAGGTGCTGCGTTTGATGAGGCCATCGGCCAGTGGCTGGCCACGGCACCGGTCACCAGCAGCTTCAGCGCCGGTAACCAGGTGCAGCGTGAGCGTTACGACCATCCGTTGCTCAACCAGCAGTTGTTCCAGCTGCTGGGCAATTTTGCCGCGCACAGCCGCAGCTATGCCCGTGCGGGCCTGGCTCCGTCAGAGCATTAACGTCGCGCCGTAACCGCTGTCAGGACACAAAAACAACAAGATCAGCACAGGGAGAAGCACACCATGGGGATTCGATTACGCCAGTCTGGCGCAGTGATGTCTGGGGTAGGGTTGGCCGGGCTGTTGCAATTGTGTGCGCTCGAGGGCGCGCAGGCCGTTGAGTTCAAGGTGCTGGACAATCAGGTCACCGGCTCGATCGATACCACCTTGTCCTACGGCCGCTTGTGGCGGGTCCAGGGACGGGACAAGAGCAACGATGACATCAATACCAACGACGGTAATCGCAACTTTGACACCGGGCTTGCTTCGGAGGTCTACAAGATCACCTCGGAGCTGGAAGCCAACTACCAGAACTACGGGGTGTTCATGCGCGGCACTGCGTTCTACGACACCCAATTGATGGACAAGCGCAACGATTACTACGACAACAACAACCCGTCGCAACCTAGTCAGAACTTCCCCAACGACGACCGTTTCACCGACCAGACCCGCGACATCGCCGGCCACCACATCGAGATGCTCGACGCCTATGTCTATGGCAGCTGGGACGTGGCGCAGATGCCACTGACCGCGCGCCTCGGGCGCCAGGTATTCAACTGGGGCGAGGGCATGTTCTACCGCGGCGGGATTAACACCACCAACCCTGTGGATGCGGCAAAGTTTCGCTTGCCGGGTGCTGAGGTGAAGGAAGTGTTGATGCCGGTGGAGGCCGTCAGTTTCAACATCGGCCTGACCGACAGCCTGACTCTGGAGAGTTTCTACCAGACCAACTGGAAGGAAACCCGCATCGACCCGGTCGGTACTTTCTACTCCCAGACCGATCTGTTCGCCGACGGTGGCAACACCGCCTACAACAACTTCAGCGGCACTGCCCTGGACAGCCCAGTGCCCGGTTTTGGCAATGTCATCGGTCTATACGAGGGGCTGGGCAACGACCCGCTGTTCAGACAGGTCCTGGGCAGCACCGGTCTGTACGCTAACGGCGTGACCCCGGCCTTTGGCAATACGCTGAAAGTGGCGACCATCGGCAAGGACTTCAATGCCCGCAACGACGGACAGTTCGGCTTCGCTTTCCGTTACATCGTCGAGGAGCTCAACAGCACCGAGTTCGGCCTGTACATGGTCAACTATCACGCCAAGGAGCCGACCATCTCCGCCGACCTGGGTGGTTACCAGGGCATCGACATGAACGCCCTGACCAACCTGCTGGCGGGGATTGCCGGTAGCCAGGCCGGGGCGCTTGCCGGTGGCCTGGCTACCGCCGACGTGATGGGCAATATCCAGGCGCATCGGCGCTACGCCGAAGACATCCGCATGTACGGCTTCAGTTTCAACACCACCGTGGGGCAGGCGTCGGTGTTTGGTGAACTGGCCTACAGGCCCAATCTGCCCATCGGCATTGCTGCCACCAACGACCTGATCGGCGACCTGGCCAATGGTGCTGCGGCCGCGGCTGCCGGCCAGACCGTCAACATCGGCGGGCAAATGGTCCAGCTCGACAGCCAGATAAACAACGCGGAACGAGTGGAGTCCTTCAATACCTCGCTGGGCACGATCTATAGCTTCGGCCCCGGGCTGTCCTTCGACTCGATATACGGGGTGTTCGAACTGGCCTCCGAGCACTTGCGTGGCAGTAGCCTGCATTACACCGCCTATGACGGCAGCAGCCGTTACTACGCCGGTAGTGGCAACACCTCCTATGTATCCGGCGGTGAGCGTGGCGACCAGGTCAACCGCAACTCCTACAGCTACACGGCGATGCTCAACGCGACCTGGAACGATGTCTACGCCGGGATCAACGTTTCGCCCTATGTCGTCTACAAGGACGACTTCGAGGGCAACAGCTATCAGGCGGGCAACACCATCGAGGGGCGCAAGGCTTACACCCTGGGCATCAAGGCCAACTACCAGAACAAGCTGGAAGCCGAGTTGCAGTACACCGAGTTCTATGGCGGTGGCCAAAACAACAGCATTCGCGACCGTGACAACGTCGGCTTCAACCTCAAGTATTTCCTGTGACGGCTCAGACCTCAAGGTCTTCAATGCGGAGAACATCCATGCTTTACACACCACGACTGCTCAAGGCCACGCTGGCGCTGGCCCTGAGTCTGGCGGCCGGCGGGACGCTGGCCGCGATTTCGCCCCAGCAGGCCGAACAACTGAAAACCACCCTGACGCCCATGGGCGCCGAGCGCGCGGGTAACGCCGCCGGGACCATCCCGGCCTGGGACGGCGGTCTCACCCAGGCCCCGCAGGGCTATGTGCCAGGCAAACATCACCTGGACCCGTTCGCGGCGGATAAACCGTTGTTCACCATTACCAAGGCCAATCTGGACCAGTACAAGGACCAGTTGAGTGCGGGCCAGATCGCGTTGTTCAACAGCTACCCCGACACCTTCCAGATGCCGGTGTACCCAAGCCGCCGCTCCGGTTCGGCACCGCAGTGGCTGTACGACAACACCTTCAAGAACGCCACTTCGGCCAAGCTGCTCGAAGGCGGTAACGGTTTCAGCGACGCTTATGGCGGCGTGCCGTTCCCCATGCCCAAGGATGGCGTCGAGGCGCTGTGGAACCACATCACCCGCTATCGCGGTATCTATGTGGTCCGGCGTGCTTCAGAAGCACCGGTGCAGCGCAACGGCAGCTTCGCGCTGGTGACCGCGCAACAGGAAGGGATGTTCAACTACTACCGTCCGGGTGGGCAGTTCGCTGACCTGAAAAACACCCTGTTTTACTACCTGACCTTCGTCAAGAGCCCGGCGCGCCTGGCCGGTGGCGCAACGCTGGTTCATGAGACCCTCGACCAGGTTGTGGACCCGCGTCAGGCCTGGATCTATGACGCTGGGCAACGCCGCGTGCGGCGCGCGCCGAACCTGGCGTACGACGTGCCGATCGCCTCGTCCGACGGCTTGCGCACGGCCGACGATACCGACCTGTTCAACGGCTCGCCGGACCGTTATGACTGGAAGCTGGTGGGCAAGAAAGAGGTCTACATTCCTTACAACAACTACAAGGTCTCAAGCCCCGAGGTGAAGTACGCCGACCTGCTCAAACCCGGGCACCTCAACCCGCAGTACACCCGTTACGAGCTGCACCGGGTGTGGGTGGTGGAAGGCACGCTCAAGGCAGGTTCGCGGCATATTTATTCCAAGCGTGTGCTGTTTCTCGATGAAGACAGCTGGGGCGCGGCACTGGTCGATCAGTACGACGGGCGCGGGCAGTTGTGGCGGGTGTCGATGGGCTACCTGAAGAACTTCTACGACCTGCCTACCACCTGGAGTTCGCTGGACGTATTCCACGATTTGCAGGCGCGTCGTTACTATGTGCAGAACCTGGATAACGAAGAACCGCAGACCGTGGACTTTGCCCAGCCGGTGCCCGAGGACGCCTACTTCATGCCGTCGGCATTGCGCCAGCGCGGTACACGCTAAGCGTCTTTGTAGGAGCGGATGAATCCGCTCCTACAGACCGCGTGGTCTGGACTGCTCGGTGGGAACGGGCAAGTGCAATAGCGGGTTTAATCGGTAATCTGTGACGCACTTGGCAGTGCGCAAATTTTGCTATCAGGCAGGTATGAACATTCTGCTGAACGTGCCGACACTCAAGACAAGGACTTTTTCCTGGGGAGTGTCTGCATGAGTGGCAAGCTGAAGATAACCAGTGTGGCCGTGCTGTTCAGCCTTTGTGCCGTGTGCCAGGCGGCAACCCCGGTGGCTCAGGGCGAGATCAGGTTTACCGGCAGCATCGTTGAGTCATTCTGCACGACATCCCCCCAATCGAGCGGTTGGCGCATGCAGGGCTGCCCCTCGATGGCGCGGGGGACAGGCATTGATGTACGCCGGATCGATCCACAAGCCACGGTCAGGGCTTTGGATAACGCTTCGGCGCAGGTCAGGCTGGTTGCTGACAGTGGAGAGCGGGGTCGTTACTACGATCAGCAATATGCGCTGGTCGATAACGCGGGCAGGCCGGTAACTACGGGTAACTACCTGATCACCCTGACCTCGCCGTAACCTCTCTGGACGGCGCATTACCACCAGGCAGACCCCTTCGCGAAGGCAACGGCAAGATCTGCTATCATGTCGCCCCTCAACACAGGGACCTGCGCATTTATCAATGCATGCGGGTCACATCGAGCCGCTGATGCTCGACCTCATTCATCACCAGACCGGTGATGCCGAAGCGCTTTGCTGAAACAGTGGGCGCCTCCCGTTGTTACAGGCTTTTCACATTGCAGAAGGCACGGGTCGTCCGCTGACGCCGGTTGCTTTACAGACTGAGCAGGGCCTTTTAACGGCCCTGCGCTTTATTTGGGAACATACAATGACAGCCGTGATCAACGCCGTTAATACCTTCTTCTGGGGGTATGTCCTGATCTATGGCCTGCTGGCCGCAGGTATCTATTTCACTGTCCGCTTGGGCTTTATCCAGTTTCGCCATTTGCCGGAGTTCTTCCGCTCGGTGCTGCGCGCGCCTGCTAACGATCCCAGCGGCATCACGCCGTTTCAGGCGTTGTGCACCAGCCTGGCCTCGCGGGTAGGTACCGGCAACCTGGCCGGTGTGGCCGTGGCCATTACCCTGGGTGGGCCGGGTGCGGTTTTCTGGATGTGGGTGGTGGCCTCGCTGGGCATGGCCACAGCCTACGCGGAAAGCACCCTGGCCCAGCTGTACAAGGTACGCAACAGCAACGGTGAGTACCGCGGTGGCCCGGCGTTTTATATCGCCAAGGGGTTGAATGCGCCCTGGGCGGCAGCGATTTTTTCCGTGTGCCTGATTATCGCCTTCGGCCTGGTGTTTGGTGCCGTTCAGGCCAACTCCATTGCCGATGCCACCCTGGGTGCCTTTGGTGTGCCCAAGCTGACCACCGGGGTAGTGGTCGCAGCACTGGCCGGGTTGGTGATTTTCGGCGGCATCAAGAAAATCGCCCGCATCGCCGAATGGGTTGTGCCGTTCATGGCCGGTGCCTACTTGTTGGTGGCGGTCTATGTGATCGTGACCAATCTGGATGCCGTACCGGGCGTGCTGATGCTGATCATCAAGAGCGCCTTCGGTCTGGAGTCGGCGGTCGGCGGTGTGGCCGGGGCCTTGCTCAACGGCGTCAAGCGTGGCTTGTTCTCCAACGAAGCGGGTATGGGCTCGGCGCCGAACATCGCGGCGGTAGCGACACCCAACCCTCACCATCCATCCTCGCAAGGCTTTGTGCAGGCCCTGGGTGTGTTCATCGATACCTTGCTGATCTGTACCGCCACCGCGATCATGATCCTGCTGTCCGGTGTGGTGCCGGGCCCGGAAATGACCGGCACACCGCTGACCCAGGCGGCGATGAACGTCCACATCGGTTCGGCCGGGCAGTACTTCATTGCCGTGGCGATCTTCTTCTTTGCCTTCACCTCCATCATTGGCAACTACACCTATGCCGAAAACGCCATGGTGTATCTGAAGCTGAACTCTCGCCTGGGTCTGACCGTGTTGCGCAGCGCAGCATTGTTGATGGTGGTCTGGGGCGCTTATGAAAGTGTTGCCACTGTATTCGATGCAGCCGATGCGGCGATGGGCCTGATGGCGACCATCAACCTGATCGCCATCTGCTTGCTGTCGGGTGTGGTGGTCAAGCTGACCCGTGACTACTTCGCGCAGAAGGCCGTGGGCACACCGGAATTCAATGCCAAGGACTATCCGGAGCTGGCAGGCAAGATCGATGCGGAAATCTGGGGGGCTGCCGACGGTAGCGGGCAACCCTTGCAGGCGCTGAAACAGCGCTGACAGGCAAAACCGAAGCCCCGCCATTGGCGGGGTTTTTTATTGGTTCTTCATGGAACTCCGGGGACTATGATCCTTGGGTTGTGATGTTGGGACTGCGAGCTTATCCATTTGGTGTGGCGCCGCTGCTGGCCCCTTCCGCCCTTACGACGGCCTACTTTTTTCTTGGAAAAAGTAGGCAAAACCGCTTGCTCCTGCATACGGCCCTACGCTGCGCTCCGGGTCCCTTCGCTCCGGCACCTTCCGGGGCCACGCGGCCTACGACTTGCTTCGCCAAGTCTACGGCTCGCGTTCTTCGGCTACGCCGAAGGTGCTGCGCACTGGCCCCTACAGGCACCTCCACTCAGCCTCCTGAAGTCGCAGTTCGCGGCGTCTGTACTTGCGTGGAACAAGATCAAGATCAAGATCAAGATCAGAAGCGGGCTTGCCCGCAGGTTTCAGTCTGGCTTCGCCAGATTTGATTTCGAAGATGCGTCAGTACAGGCACCGCCCGTAACTTTGCGACTTCAGGAGCCACAGGTTGCTGGACGACATGCAGCAACAGGCCATAATGGCCCGATTGTTCAGTCATCTCTCGGGGCATTGCGATGATCGGCTTCACCTTTCGCCAGTTGGAGTACTTCATCGCTGCCGCCGAGCAGGGCAGCGTCAGCGCTGCGGCGCGGGCCAAGCATATTTCCCAGCCTTCGGTGTCGCTGGCGCTGTCGCAACTGGAGGCAACGCTGGGTGAAAAGCTCTTTCATCGCCAGGTCAGTCGCGGTCTGGAGCTGACGCCCGCAGGGCGCAAGTTGCTGGAGCAGGCGCGGGACATGCTGAACCTGGCTGCGGCAATCAGTGGCAAGGGCAAAGAGCAGGATGTGGTACGTGGGGCCTTGAGCCTGATCTGCTTCCAGGACCTGGGGCCGTACTATGCGCCGCGCTTGCTGAGCGGCTTTCGCCAGCGCTATCCGGAAGTCACCATCACCTTGCTCGAAGCGGACCTTGCCGAGGTCAATCGGCGTCTGGCCGATGGCAAGGCAGAGTTGGCGCTGACCTATGATGTCGGGCTGGATTCGCCAATTGAAAAGCGTGTGCTGGCGCAGTTGAAGCCTTACGCCCTATTGCCCGCCGACCATCCCCTCGCGCTGCAGGAGCGGGTGTCGCTGGTGGACCTTGCCAATGAATGCCTGATCCTCGAAGACATCGCCAGGACTCGTGAATACTTCCTGTCGCTGTTCTGGGCGCACGACCTGCAGCCAGGTTCGTTGCAACTGACGCAAACCTTCGAAATGCAACGCGGCCTGGTTGCCCATGGCTATGGGGTGGCGTTGTCCTGCACCCGGCCAGTGGCTGATTGCAGTTACGACGGTCAACCGCTGGCGTGCCGGCCACTGCTCGAGTCGGTGAGCCCGCAGCCGGTGGTGCTGGCCCAGTCCAGTGCCATGCGCCCGTCACCAGCGGCGCAAGCATTCCTCGACTGGGCCAGCCAGCAGTTCCCGAGCTGATCAGCTACGGGCGGTATCCGCCAGTACCGCTACGGGCTGGCGCGCCACGAACAGCCAGTAACCCACTGACAGCAAGGCCAGCCAGCCGATACCCACGTACAGCGCCATACGGGTGTCGGGGAACCAGGCCAGCACACCGAAGATGAACAGCATGAAAGCTGCTGCGCACGCCGGACCTACCGGCCAGAGCGGGACCGGGAAGCTCAACCCGGCGACTTCTTCGGCGCTCATGCCGCGACGCATGACCATCTGCGAGAGCAGGATCATCAGCCACACCCAGACGATCGAGAAGGTCACCACCGCGGCCAGGATCAGGAACAGGTTTTCCGGCACCAGGTAATTGAGCACCACACCCAGCAGCAGAGCGACGGCCATCACCACCACGGTCATCCACGGCACGCCGAAGCGCGACAGCTGCGAGAAACTGACCGGTGCCTGACCGTTCTGGGCCATGCCATACATCATGCGTCCGGCACTGAAAATGTCGCTGTTGATCGCTGAAATCGCCGCCGAGATCACCACGATGTTCAACAGCGTCGCCGCCGAGCCAATCCCCAGGCCACTGAAAATCTGCACGAACGGGCTGCCTTCGCTACCGATCTTGCTCCAGGGGTAGATCGACATCAGCACGAACAGGGTAAGCACGTAGAACAACAGGATCCGCAACGGCACTGAGTTGATCGCCTTGGGGATGACCCGCTGCGGGTCCCTGGCTTCACCGGCGGTAATGCCGATCATCTCGACCCCACCGAAGGCAAACATCACCACCGTGAACGAGGCAATCATGCCGCCCACGCCGTTGGGGAAAAAGCCACCGTGGCTCCACAGGTTGCCGACCGTGGCCAGTTGCTCGCCGGAGCCGCCGAGCTGGATGCCGAACATCAGCACCGCCGCCCCGGCAAGAATCATCGAAACAATCGCCGTGACTTTCAGTAGTGACAGCCAGAACTCCAGTTCGCCGAACACCTTGACGCTGCACAGGTTCAGCGCACCGATGAAGAACACGATGCCCAGCACCCAGATCCAGCGCGGGGTCTCCGGGAACCAGAAACTCATGTACACCCCGAAGGCGGTGACGTCCGCCAGGCACACCACCAGCATCGAAAAGGCGTAGCTCCAGCCGGTCAGAAAGCCCGGGAAGCGGCCCAGGTATTGGCTGGCGTACTGGCCAAACGAGCCGGATACCGGATTGCGCACGGCCATTTCACCGAGCGCGCGCATCATCATGTAGATGGCTGCGCCACCGATCAGATACGCCAACAGTACGGAGGGACCAGCCAGTTTGATGGCCGCTGCAGAGCCGTAGAAAAGCCCGGTGCCGATGGCGGAACCGAGCGCCATGAAACGAATGTGACGGGTACTCAGACCGCGCCGCATGGCGCTGCTGTTTTCGTTCATCCCAGGTAACTCCTCATTGTTCTTATTCTTCGATAGCAAGGCGCCGTAGGACACAGGCAAGGCTATTAACCGGCCAAAGACCGGGGCTTACAACAGCTGCCCCATACAGATTGCCTATAGTGGCGAATAGGTAATCTGTGGTTTACCGGGCGTTCGCCAGCCGCCAATACTTTTGTCACTACAACAAGAGAGGAGGGGCCCCGATGAATGCCGATATCGAACAGTTTCAGCGCAACGGTGCGATCGTGTTACGTGGCGTGTTCCGCGACTGGATCGAGCGCTTGCGTGAAGGGTTCGAGCAGAACCTGGCTGCGCCCAGTGCCTTTGCCATCGAGAACGTTGGCAGCGGCGAAGGCGGACGCTTTTTCGAGGACTACTGCAACTGGCAGCGCATTCCGGCGTTCACCGACTTTGTGCGCAACTCGCCGGCAGCGGCAATTGCCGGTGAGCTGATGCAGTCCCGGGAAGTGCAGGTGTTTCATGAGCACATCCTGGTCAAGGAACCCGGTACCTCCAAACCGACCCCCTGGCATCAGGACCTGCCGTACTACTGCGTCGATGGCCTGCAGACCGCCAGCTACTGGATTCCCCTGGATCCGGTGACCCGCCACAACACCCTCAGCGTAGTGCTGGGCTCGCATCGCTGGGCCAAGCCGGTGCGGCCGAAAAGCTGGGCCAGCAACAAGGATTTCTACGGGGCTGATGATGCGGATACGGGCCAGAGCCTGTTCATGGACATGCCGGATGTGGAGAACGGCGAATTTGAAATCCTCTCGCCCGAGCTGGAGCCGGGCGATGCCGTGGTGTTTGATTTTCGCACCGTGCATGGCGCCGCCGGCAACAACGGCAGCAATCGACGACGGGCGTTCTCGACCCGTTTCATGGGCGATGATGTGCGCTATGTGCAGCGACCGGGGCGCACCTCGCCGCCATTCCCCGGTATCGACCTGAAAACCGGTGATCGGATGCGTGAAGACTGGTTTCCGGTGGTCTGGACCCGGCCTTGAGCTTCAACGCTAAAAATGAAAAGCCCCGCGCCTGCGGGGCTTTTTACTATTCTGCGGGTGCTCAGGATTTCACATGGGCGACGATTTCGTCCTTGATCTTCAGACGTTCCTTGCGCAGCCGGGTGACGGTGTCATCGGCGCTGCTGCTCTGCTCGGCTTCGACCACTTCGGCGTCTTTGCGGTTGTAGTCCTCGTGCAACTGGCTCAGCCGCGGGTCGGTTTTTTTCTTCTCGATGAACTGCTCTTTGGTCAGATTAAGGTCTGCGAGTAGATCGTGCTTTACCGGCATTTCTTCACCTCTCCGGGGTTTGGGGTGGAAGTCATGAACTATGAGGATAGTCGTGTTTGTCGGGTTTCGTGATTGAGGTAGTCTGTTGCAACATTTCTCACTTCAGGGCTCTTGCAATGCCTCATCTGCACGTGGAATACAGCGACAACCTGGGCGAACTTGATGTCGATCGCTTGCTGCTGCGCCTGAACCATGCACTGGTCGGCAGCGGCCAGTTCGCCGATGAGCTGGACATCAAGAGTCGGGCCGTGGCCCTGGCCAGTTACCGGGTGGGCACCGCGTTGAGTGAGCGAGCCTTTGCCCATATCAAGCTGGCGATCCTCAGCGGCCGTTCGCCTGAGGTGAAGCGGCAGTTGTCGGCGAGCCTGCTGGAGGTGCTCAAAGAGGCCATCCCTAGCGTTGCCGGGCTGGATATCCAGTTGTGCGTCGAGGTACTCGATATTGATCGCGACTCTTATTCAAAAATACATTTGCCGGCGTAGGGGTGGCATAGTCGGTGTGAAAAATCTCAATGATTAATGTGAAAAAAATGTAATGTTAAAATTGACGTCATCGCACTAAACGTTGGCGTCTTTTTCACAAAAAATTGATGCTGTTCTACTTAACGTTCGCTTGGTCTAAAAACGCTGCCGCAACGGCACTATTACCGATCAATAATCAAGCGAGCATCATGTTCAAGATCAAACCACTGCGGGCCGAATGGGTCACTCTGCTGGCCAGCCTGTACCTGCTGGTCGCGTTTAACTCAGTGCTCTGGCAACACCTGTCCAGTGTTGTAGAACCCGGCGTTTCAGGCATGCTCCTGCGGCTGGCGTTCGCTGTACTGATCTTCTGTGCGTTCAACCTGATCTTGACCTTTGTCGCCTTTCGAGGCGTATTGAAACCGGTGCTTGTGATATTGCTGCTGCTCGGCGCCGGTGCCGCTTATTTCATGAATCAATATGGTGTATTGATTGATGTTGGCATGTTGCGCAATACCGCTGAAACCAATGTCACGGAAGTTCGCGATTTACTTTCGTTGAAACTTGCCCTGTATATAGTGCTCTTGGGTGTTGTGCCATCGTTGCTGCTGTATAAAACCCCGATCAACTACCGAGTCTGGTATCGCGAACTGTTCGGCAAGTTACTCGCCAGTGTCGCCTGTATTGCCGTGCTTGGCGTCGTGGCATTGCTCAACTACCAGGGGCTGGCCTCGCTGTTTCGCAATCATCATGAGATTCGCCTGATGTTGGTGCCCAGCAATGTGGTCGGTGCCTCTTTCGGTTACATCGGCGAGCAGATCGGTACGGCGGCCAAGCCCTTTGCCAAGATCGGTGAAGACGCCCAGCGCGACCCGGCCTGGCAGCAGCATGCGCGCAAGTCTCTGACGGTGCTGGTGGTGGGGGAGAGCGCCCGGGCGCAGAACTTCGGGCTGCTGGGCTACAGCCGTGACACCACGCCGCAATTGAGCAAAGAGGCGGGATTGATTGCTTTCAGTGATGTTCACTCCTGCGGCACCGAAACGGCGGTGTCGGTGCCGTGCATGTTCTCCGGCTTCACCCGCAAGGATTATCAGGCCAGCAAGGCCAGGAGTCAGGAAGGCCTGCTTGATGTGCTGCAGCGCGCCGGCTTGAGTGTGCGCTGGCGTGACAATCAGTCGGGCTGTAAAGGCACCTGCGACCGGGTTCAGTTCGAAGATGTCAGCAATGCCAAAGATCCCGCGCTGTGCACCAACAGCGAGTGCCATGACGAAATCCTTCTGCAAGGCCTGGCGTCGATGATCGATAACCTGGAACAGGACACGGTACTGGTGTTGCACCAGATGGGCAGCCATGGCCCGGAATACTTCAAGCGTTATCCGATGGCCTATGAGCGTTTTACCCCGGTGTGCCCGAGCAACGCACTGAATCAGTGCAGTGAGCAAAGCATCATCAACGCGTATGACAACACCCTGGTTTACACCGACCACGTATTGGCATCGCTGATCGACATCCTGCGCAGCAAACAGGACAAGGTCGACACGGCCATGCTCTACCTCTCCGACCATGGCGAATCGCTCGGCGAGTACAACCTGTTCCTGCATGGCACACCCTATGTGCTGGCACCGGAGCAGCAAAAACACGTGCCGATGCTGGCCTGGTTCTCCGACAGCTATCGTCAGGACTTCGGCGTTGATACCGACTGTCTGAACAAGGTGCGCGACGAGCCACTGAGCCAGGACAACCTGTTCCACTCAATGCTCGGGCTGTTGCAGGTACATACCGGCGTCTACGATCAACAACTGGACCTGTTCGCCAGTTGCCGACCGACGCTGTAGGAGCGGGCTTTTGTGGGAGCGGTTTCCCGGCGATGGCCTGCGGCGTATATACTGCGCGCCATTGTTTGTGGGAGAGCCTTGTGGCCATCGAAATACACTGGATTTGCGACGACAGCAGCCTGGCCGAACACTGCCAGCAGTGGCGCAAGCTGCCGTTCGTGGCAGTCGACACCGAGTTCATGCGGGTTGATACCTTCTATCCGATTGCCGGGTTGATCCAGGTCGGCGACGGGGCGCGTGCCTTTTTGATCGATCCGTTGCGCATCAGCAACTGGCAACCGCTGGCCGAACTGCTGGAAGACACCCAGGTCATCAAGGTGCTGCACGCTTGCAGCGAAGACCTCGAGGTGCTTTCGCGCCTGACCGGCAGCCTGCCGGCCCCGCTGTTCGACACGCAACTGGCTGCAGGTTATCTGAACCTGGGTTTCTCCATGGGCTACTCACGCCTGGTCCAGGAAGTACTCGGCATCGAACTGCCCAAGGGCGAGACCCGTTCCGACTGGCTGCAACGCCCGTTGTCGGAGACTCAGGTGAGCTACGCAGCTGAAGACGCGGTGCACCTGGCCGAACTCTACGAGCGCCTGCGCCCGCAACTGTCGGACGACAAGAACGCCTGGGTGCTGGAAGACGGCGCCGAGCTGGTGGCGCAGTTGCGTCGGGAAACCGACCCCTATGAGCTGTACCGCGATGCCAAGCTGGCCTGGAAGCTTTCTCGTGCGCAACTGGCCGTACTGCGTGAGCTGTGCGCCTGGCGTGAACGCGAAGCGCGCGCTCGCGACCTGCCGCGTAACCGCATCGTCCGTGAAAACGCCTTGTGGCCCATGGCCCGCACCCAGCCGGACTCGCTGTCAGCGCTGGCGAAAATCGAAGACATGCACCCGCGCACCATTCGTCAGGACGGTGAATTCCTCCTCGATCTGATCAAAAAGGCCGCCAGCCTGCCGCCGTCGGAGTGGCCACCGGCGGTGCCCGAGCCGCTGCCGATCGAAGCCTCGGCGTTGCTCAAGCAACTGCGCGCCATCGGCCAGGCCGAGGCCGAGCGCCTGAACATCGCCCCGGAGCTGATGTTGCGCAAGAAAATCCTCGAGTTGCTGCTCAAGAGCGGTTACCCCAACGGACCTTATCAACTCCCCGAGTCGCTGCGTGGCTGGCGCCGTGAACGCATGGGGCAAGCGCTGCTCGACTGCCTGTCCAGCGCTGGAGAATCGCAATGAAACGTATCTGCTCGATCTACAAGAGCCCGCGCAAAAACGAAATGTACCTCTACGTGCTCAAGGCCGATGGTCTGGAGCGCGTACCGGAAGCCCTGCTGCCGTTCTTCGGCAAGCCGGTGCATGCCTTTGACCTGGTGCTCACCCCGGAACGCCAGCTGGCCCGCGAAGACATCACCAAGGTTCTGGAGAACCTTGAGGGGCAGGGCTATCACCTGCAGATGCCGCCCGTCGAAGATGAGTACATCGAGCACCTGCCCGAAGAACTGCTGCGACGCAACGATCCGGTCTGAACCCGGCCTGCCTGCTGTGATGCCGCCAAGGCCCAAGGCCTGGCGGCCTTCGATGTTTCTGCCAAGGTTGTAAAGACATGCGTGTTTTGATCGCTGAACAGGATCATGCCCTCTACGCTCGCCTGCTGCGTGAAGCTGCACCGGAGCTAGAGGTGCTGACCAGCGGTGACTCGGCCGAACTGGCCGATCAGGCCGCTCAATGCCCGGTGTGGCTGGGACAGCCGGACCTGTTGGCGACCTTGTTGCGCCAGGGCCACCAGCCACAATGGCTGCAGTCGACCTGGGCCGGGATCACCCCGCTGCTGGCTGACGGCCTGCAACGTGACTATCGCCTGACCCGTGCGGTCGGCATCTTCGGCCAGGTGATGGCCGAGTACGTACTGACTTATATGCTTGGCCATGAGAGGGAAGTCATGGCGCGCCTGGTTAGTCAGGTCGAGCGCAAATGGGATGATCGCCCTGGCCGTAGTCTGGAAGGACGGCGGGCACTGATTGTTGGAACTGGTGACATCGGTCAGCGGGTCGCCGAGTTTCTCTTGCCTTTTGGCGTCAAACTCTACGGCATCGCCAGCCAGGCCCGTGAGCAGGCTCCGTTTATCGAAGTGGCTGCCATGAGTGAGTTGGGGCGTCTGGTGGGTGAAGTCGATTACGTCGTCAACCTGTTGCCCGACACCCCGGCAACTCATGACCTGTACGATGCCGCGTTGTTCGCCCTCTTCAATCCCGAGGCGTTGTTCATCAACGCCGGACGCGGTGTGGCGGTGGTCGATGGCGATCTGGTCGAGGCGTTGAAACAGGGCCATCTGGCCGGCGCGGTGATCGATGTGTGCCGTCAGGAGCCGCTGCCGGCGCGTCATCCGTTCTGGACCGCCTGGGGCTTGCTGTTGACCGGACACAGCTCTGCACCGACCTCGCCAACGGCGATGGTGCGTCTGTTTGTCGAGAATCTGCGGGCGTATCAGGCAGGTGAAGCGTTGCGCGGGGAAGTGGATTTCCAGCGCGGATATTAAGAGCATCGCGGGGCAAGCCCCGCGATCAATCTTACAAGGTGAAATCGCCTTCAGCCGCCAGCTCGCTCAGCGGACGGCGCGGGCTCGGCACTTCACGGGCCTGCAGGGCTTCAGCCAGGCTGGCCTTGTCACCCAGTTTGCCAATCGCCACCGCCGCATGCAGGGCATAACCCTCAGGAATCTTCAGCTCCTTGCGGGTCAGCTCCTGGTCGAAGCCGGCCATGCCATGGGTGTGCCAACCGCTGATGCTGGCCTGCAGGGCCAGGTGACCCCAGGCCGAACCGGTGTCGAAGGTGTGCCACAAGGCCGGGGTTTCTTCGCTGGCGCCAGGTGCTGCGAAGGTGGTCTTGGAAATGACGATCACCAGCGCCGAGGCATGCTGCGCCCAGCTGCGGTTGAACTCATTGAGCAGGCCCAGGTAGCGCTCCCAGTTCGGCGTGTCACGGCGCGCATACAGGAAGCGCCAAGGCTGCGAGTTGTAGGCCGAAGGGGCCCAGCGTGCGGCTTCAAGGAAACTCAGCAGGGTGGCTTCGCTGATCGGTTCGGCGGTGAAGGCGCGTGGCGACCAGCGCTTGATGAACTGATCGTCGATGGCATGTTCGGCAACGCGAGGATTAGCACTCATGGCGAGTTCCTGAAAAGGCCTGAAAAGGCGGAAAAGGTGGGGAGCAACTGGCGCTCAAACTACTGGGTCGCGCCAGCCCTGACAAGCGGTCTGGCTTTGCCGCAAGACTCGCCCTAGACTGGCGCCGCCGCATGCGGCGTCTCTATTGAAACAGGACACCCGTTACATGATTGCCAGCGCCAATTCCTTCTGGAAGCGTAAAACCCTCGAACAGCTCGACCGCCAGGAATGGGAGTCGCTGTGTGATGGCTGTGGCCTGTGCTGCCTGCAAAAGCTTGAAGACGAAGACGACAACAGCGTTTATTACACGCGTATCGCCTGCAAACTGCTGGACCTCAATACCTGCCAGTGCAGCGACTACCCGAACCGGCTCAAGCTGGTGCCCGATTGCATCCAGCTGACCCCGGGCAAGGCCGACCAGTTCAAATGGCTGCCGACTACCTGTGGTTATCGGCTGATCAGCGAAGGCAAGGACCTGCCGAGCTGGCACCACCTGGTCTGTGGCGATCGTCAGCAGGTGCACAAGCAGCGTATTTCCCAGTCCGGACGAATGTTGAGCGAAAACAGCGTTGACGAAGACGACTGGGAAGATCATCTGATTTTCCGCGCCGGCTGAGCCGACCAGGCTTGCCGGGTATCGCGTCAAGGGAACAAGGAGTTTCTGTATGCGTGTGCATTGCCATTGGCTGTTGGCCCTGGGCCTGCTGGCCAGTTCGCCGGCCTGGGCGAAGAAGGTCAATCTGGACTATCACGTCCGCCTGATTCCCCAGAGCGAGCAGGCCGAAGTACGCCTGATCCTGGCCGAAGGTGCGGCAGTGCGCAGTCTGGATTTCGATCTGGGCAAAGAGGGCGCCTACAGCGACTTCAAGGCCGACGGCCAATGGCAGCTGCAAGGCGAAGGCCTGCGAGGCCGCTGGCAGCCGGCGCCGGGCAAGAGCCAGCTCAGCTACCGCGTGCGCCTGGCACATCGTCAGAGCAATGGCAGTTATGACACCCGGCTGACAGCGGACTGGGCGCTGTTTCGCGGTGACGATCTGGTGCCCCCGGCACGCCTTGACCAGCAGGATGGCACCGAACTGGTGGCACGCCTGAGCTTCGAGCTGCCCAGCGGCTGGAAGAGCGTCGAGACGCCGTGGCCGCGGATCGGCAAGCAGCGCTTTCGCATCGACAATGTTTCGCGGTTGTTCGACCGCCCGACTGGCTGGATGGTCGCAGGCACCATCGGTACCCGGCGTGCGCGCCTGGGCGAGACCGAGGTCAGCGTTGCCGCTCCCCAGGGCCAGGGGATGCGCCGAATGGATAACCTGACCCTGTTGACCTTCGTCTGGCCGCAGCTGCAGGCGGTGTTCCCGCGCAACCCGCCAAAACTCCTGCTGGTGGGCGCACGCGACCATCTCTGGCGTGGCACGCGGGCCGGGCACAATTCAATCTACCTGCACACCAGCCGGCCGCTGGTCAGTGAAAACGGCTCAAGTCCGTTGTTGCGGGAACTGGTGCACGTCTTTGCCCAGATCAATGATCGCGAAGGCAGCGACTGGCTCAGTGAAAGCATTAATGACTATTACGCCATCGAGTTGCTGCGCCGTGCCGGCGGTATCACCGACGAGCGCTTCCAGGCCCAGCAGGCCGGTCTTGAACAGCGCGGTGCCAAGGTCACCAGCCTGCGCGGCGAGGAGGCCGACAGCGCGGTGACCGCGCGCGGTGTGCTGCTGTTGCAGGCACTCGACCGGGAAATCCGCCTGCACACGCATAACCAGCGTTCGCTGGACGATGTCACCCGGGCGCTGATGCGCCTGAACAGTGTCAGTACCCAGGAGTTCATCCAGCTCAGCGAAAGCGTGCTGGGCCGCGAATCCGAAGTGCTGTCGAGCAAGTTGCTGCGTTAGCTTTTCGGGTTCTTCAGCGAATCGTTACCGGTGATCGTGGCCGTGCGGGTGGCGGCGTCGGCACTGGCCTTGAGGGCTTCGAGTTCGGCACCGTTGCGCTCGATATTCGCGCGCAAGTTGTCGAGGTCACTGCGGCCACGCTCCAGCAGGCTTTTGATTGAGCTGTGACCGGTGATGCCACGGGCCAGGGCGACGCCACCGATGGCCACCTGTATCAGGCCGAACAGTCCGCCACGGCGCAGGCCCTTGCCCACCATGATCACCCCACCCGCCACCGAGCCTGCACGCTCCCAGCCCTGCACGTTGTGGTCGGGTTGGCTTTGCGGGACACGGATCAACGTCTTGTTATCGGACATGGTCATTCTCCAATCGGGGGCAATGATATTCAGCAGACCACCGCAGGCGCCGGGCTGTTCCTTCGGGTTACTTGAATTTCGGTCCGGAGCGGGTGTTCAGGCCCTTGGCCAGTCGATCGTAGAGCACCACGTTGACTGTGGCCGCGAGGTTCATGCAACCGTTGGTCGGAATATAGATGGTTTCTTCACACCAGGCCCGGACGTCGGGGTCGAGGGAACCGTCTTCCGGGCCAAAGATGTAGATCGCCCGGTCTGGGTGAGTGTACTCGGGCAGCGGGCGTGCGCCGTCGATCAGCTCTACGGCCACTGGTGTGCAACCCAGGGGGATGATCTTCTGCAGGTCGTCGATGCCGATCAGCGGAATGTCGTAATGCACGCGCTTGGTATCGGTGACAAAGTCACGGGCGCGCTCATAGCGCTTGCCGGTGTAGAACACCGAGTTGACGCCGTAGCAACCCGCTGCGCGCATCACTGAACCGACGTTCTCCGCTGACTTGGGGTTGAACAGACCAATGCAGCTGTACCGTTTGTTCGCCACGTGCCGGGGCCCTTCGCAAAAAAGAACGCGATTATACGGGCTTGCCGGCACTGTGGGGGCAGGGGATTGCGCTCAGTCCTTCTTCAGCAGCCCGGCCAGCCCGGCGAACGGGTTGTGCGTGGCCTTGGCAATGCTCGGGCTGCTGGTCGAGCCTTCGCTGAAGTACTGCTGGTCGGTGTAGCGCGAGTGCTCGTTGTCGTGGCAGTACAGGCACAGCAGCTCCCAGTTGGAACCGTCCTGGGGGTTGTTGTCGTGGTTGTGGTCACGGTGATGCACGGTCAGCTCGCTCAGGCGCTTGCCGGCAAACTCGCGGGCGCAACGACCACAGACGTGCGGGTACATTTTCAGGGCTTTGTCGCGATAGCCCATCTCCTTGTCGCGCTTGGCGTCGGCGAGGATACGGTCGAGCCGGGCGGTAGCGGCGGCAGAGGATGGCGAACTCATGGGATTACCTTTTCTCGGGCTTGTTACGGTTATATCTGGAAGTTTAGCGTGAGGACGGGCTATTCGGACAGGCAAACCGCTACGCTTGGGAGTAGCCTGTGGGAAGGTGTTACCAGGAGTCTGTGTATGCGCTGTCTGACCCTCGCCATCCTGTTCCTCGCCAGCGTGCAGCCGACGCTGGCCGCTGACCTGCAACCGCGGCCGATCGCGCCGGTGCCGGGCGCGCCGGGTACTGCGACGCCGACACCTTACCCGCAGATCACTCCCAGTAGTGTGCCGCGGGCCGGTGATGCGCGGCCGGGTTCACCCTTGCTGCCGGCTATCAAAGTGCCTGCTCCGCCCAGGGACCAGCCGTTGCCGGGGCTGACGCCTGAGGACAGCAAGAGCAAGAAAGCTGACTAGACCTGTGCCAGGCGCTGGCCGTCCTGCATGCGCAAGCGTCGGGACAGGGCCACGGCCAGGGCGCGAATGATCTTGGCGGCGATTTTCGGCGCGTCGTTGATCATCTTTTCCAGTGAGTCCTTGCCCAGGCTCAATAGCTGGCAGTCGCTGGCGGCCACACAACTGGCCGAGCGCCGCTCGCCGTCGAGCACGGCCATTTCGCCAATCGCCCGGCCCTTGCGCAGGGTGGCGATTTCCACCTGTTGCTGCTCGCTGTCGGTTTTGCGCACTGAGACAGTGCCGTGGTGGATGATGCACATGAAGGTGCCGGCATCGCCCTCGGCGAAGATTTCCTCGCCAGCGCTCAGGGTGGCGATGCTGAAGTAACCGGCGGCGTGCTGGAAGTCGCCGGGTTGCAGCTGGTCGAACAGGCCGCAGTCCATGAGCATGTCGCGGATTTCGTTGTTCAGATGGGTCGGTTCAGGCATTTGCGGTCGTTTCTTGTTGATTTGTGGTGTCTGCTTTTTATTGTAGGAGCGGATTTATCCGCGAAGGGGCGCGTAGCGGCCCCAGAAATGGGACTGCTACGCAGTCCATCGCGGATAAATCCGCTCCTACAAAAAGCCTCGTAATCCTGTGTTCGCGATCAGACAACAGAATTTGCGATTTACACCACGCCAAGCACTTTAAAAACGAACCCATACTCCAGCGCCACATCCCGCAGGCCTTGATAACGTCCGCTCATGCCACCATGCCCGGCGTCCATTTCGGTCTTGAGCAGCAACAGGTTGTTGTCGGTCTTGGTCACCCGCAGCCTGGCCACCCACTTGGCGGCTTCCCAGTACTGCACGCGGCTGTCGTTGTAACCTGCGACTACCAGCAGCGCCGGGTAGGCCTGGGCCTTGACGTTCTCGTAAGGCGCGTAAGCCTTGATCCGCTCATACACCTCTGGGTCTTCAGGGTTGCCCCACTCGTCGTACTCGGTGATGGTCAACGGCAGCTCCGGGTCGAGCATGGTGTTGAGCACGTCGACAAACGGTACTTCGGCAATCGCCGCCTTGAACAGCTCGGGGCGCTGGTTGAGCACCGCACCGATGAGCAGACCGCCGGCGCTGCCGCCACTGATGGCCAGTTGATCGGCGCGGGTCACGCCTTGGGCAATCAGGTGTTCGGCACAGGCGATGAAGTCGCTGAAGGTGTTGTGTTTGTGTTCCTGCTTGCCAGCCCGGTACCAGGCTTCGCCCAGTTCGCCACCGCCGCGCACATGAGCAATGGCGAAGGCCACACCACGATCAAGCAGGCTCAGGCGGGCATGCGAGAACCACGGGTCGAGGCTTTCGCCATAGGCGCCGTAACCATACAGGTACAACGGCACCGGCTTGCCCAGGTCGCTGCGGCGCTGCACCAGGCTGATCGGCACCTGGGTACCGTCACCGGCCGTGGCCCACAGGCGCTGGCTGACGTAGGCGTCGGGGTCGAAGGGGCCGAGCACCGGGGTTTCCTTGAGGACCTGCTGGGCGCCGTCGGCAAGCTCCAGCTGGCGCACCTGGGCCGGGCGGTTCAGGGCCTGGTAGCGCAGACGGATACGGGTGCTGGAAAATTCCAGGCTGTCCTGTACGTAGAGGCTGTAGGCCGCATCCGGCAACTCCACCCGATAAGGCGCAAGGCCGTGCGGGTGGACTTCGATGATCGGCAGGCCGCCTTCGCGCAGGCTCAGGCTCAGGGCACTGGCGTTGAGGCTCAGGCCTTCGAGCATGACGTGGTCGCGGTGGGGCACCAGCAGTTGCCACTGTTCGCGGCTCGGCACCTGGTCACTGCCGGCCTGGTACAGGGCGAAGTTGATGCCATCCTGGTTGGTGCGGATGAACCAGCGCCACTGGCCGTCGAGCTGGCCGTGGTCGGGGAAGTATTCGTGGTCTTCGACCCGTGGTGCCAGGCAGGTGAAGTCGCCGTCAGGCTGCTCGGCGTCGAGCACCCAGGCTTCACTGGTGGTCTTGCTGTTGAGCAGCAGGATCAGTTGGCGTTCAGAGCTGGCCCGGTAGCAATGCAGAAAGAAGCGTCCGTCGGCCTCCTCGAACACCACCTGGCAGCCTTCGCGGCCGAGGCGATGGCGCAGCAGCTTGTGCGGGCGGTGGGTGTCGTCCAGTTCGGCAAAGAACAGCGTCTGGTTGTCGTTGGCCCAGGTCATGCTGCCGTCGCAGTCTTCGAAGGGCAGTTGCTCGATGGCACCGCTGGTCAGGTCTTTGATGTACAGGGTGTAGATTTCGTCGCCCGTGGTGTCGAGGCTGTAGGCCAGGCGCTGGTGGTCCGGGCTGACATTGAAGGCACCGAGGGAGAGAAAGCCGCCGTTGGCCAGCTGGTTAGGGTCCAGCAGCAGTTCTTCCTGGCTTTCGTCGACCGTGTTCGAGTCATCCGCCGGACGTGGGCAACGGTAATGGCGTGGGTATTCTTCGCCCGCGGTGGTGCGGCTGTAGTAGAGGTAGGGGCCCCAGGGCGAAGGCAGCGACAGGTCGGTTTCGAGGATCCGGCCTTTGATTTCTTCGAACAATTGCTCGCGCAGGGTGGCCTGATCAGCCAGTTGGGCTTGCTGGTAGGTGTTCTCGGCGTTCAGGTACTCGATGACTTCGGGGCTGTCGCGTTCCTGAAGCCAGGCATAGGGATCAGCGCCTTCGGTCTTGCGGGCAATCGGGGCGCGGGGAATGGTGGCATCTGCGGACATGCGGGGATCTCTTGGCTGGGGGGCGCCTGCGCGCTGAAATGTGTTTATCATAAGCGTCTATTTGCCTAGCTTGCCACGGACACCATGACCGAGAACGACTATCTGCTCGCCTGGGGCCTTTATGCCCTGGCTGCCCTGGGTTGCCTGGCGGTGGGCTTTCGCCTGACCCGCTGGATGTGGCGCTGGTTGCGCGAACCGCTGCGGGTACTGATGGCAGTCTTGTTGCTGACCCCGACGATCATTGCTCCGGTCAAGGACAAGTTCGCCCCCGCCATCGCCATTACTGCCCTCGACCTGTTGTTCAAGGTGGGTAACAACGTCTTGCGCGCCGCCGCCGACCTGGCCATGTACGGCATGATTGCCTTTGCCTTGTACGGGGTCTTCGTGGTGCTGCGCTGGCCGCTGGAAAAACGCGCCAAAGCCCGCCGTGAGCAGGCCGAGGCCGCCGCCAAGCGCGAAGCTGAAGAGGCCCCGGCCGCTGAGTCCTTTGCCGCCGATAACCGCGACCGCTACCGCAACCCGCCTGAAGCACCCCTGGGTGGTAACCGTCCGCGGGTCGAGCCGCGCTTGTAGTCTTTGCCCGGGAGCAGCCAAGCATGTGTGAACTATTGGGCATGAGCGCCAACGTGCCGACCGACATTGTTTTCAGCTTCACCGGGCTGATGCAGCGTGGTGGCCGCACCGGCCCGCATCGCGACGGCTGGGGCATTGGTTTCTATGAAGGTCGCGGTCTGCGCCTGTTCCAGGACCCGGCGGCGAGTTGCGAATCGGAAGTGGCCAACCTGGTCCAGCGTTATCCGATCAAGAGCGAAGTGGTGATCGGCCACATTCGCCAGGCCAACGTTGGCCAGGTCTGCCTGTCCAACACCCATCCGTTCGTGCGTGAACTGTGGGGGCGCAACTGGTGTTTCGCCCATAACGGTCAGCTCGGCGAGTTCCAGGGCCAGGCGACCTTCTATCGGCCGATTGGTGACACCGACAGCGAAGCGGCGTTCTGCGATTTGCTCAACCGCATACGCGAGGCATTCCCGGAGCCGGTTGCCGTCGAAGTGCTCCTGCCTGTGCTGGTCGAGGCCTGCGCCGAGTACCGTGGCAAGGGCGTGTTCAACTGCCTGCTCAGCGACGGCGACTGGCTGTTCTGCTTTTGCTCGACCAAGCTTGTGCATATCACCCGCCGTGCCCCGTTCGGGCCGGCGCGCCTGAAAGATGTAGATATGATCGTCGACTTTCAGGCCGAAACCACCCCCAATGACGTAGTCACGGTGATCGCCACCGAGGCGCTCACCGAGAACGAGACCTGGCAGCGCTACGAGCCCGGTCAGTGGGCGCTGTGGCGCCGCGGTGAGTGCATTGCCCAGGGTCAACGCTAAGGAATAGCCGATGTTCAGAAGTTACCTGCGGTTACTGCTGTTCACCTTCGGGTTGCTGGTAGGGGTGCAGGTGCCTGGCCTGATCAATGACTACAGCCAGCGGGTCGAGGCGCACCTGCTTGAGTCTCGCGAGGGCCTCAAGGGTTTCGAGGCGACCGCCAGGCGTTTCTTCAATGGCGACCTGCAAGCTCTGGTGCGTCACTACCGCAGCAGCGACGATCCGGTGTTCAACAGCGATGCCAACAGCATCGACAGCCTGTTGATCCGCAATCGCCTGTTCGAGCAGGAGTGGCAGATTCTCCAGGGCCCCTGGCTACAGCGGACCTGGCATGTGCTGGTGAACGCCGACAGCCAGCTGCGCGAAGAGACCCTCAAGGGTTACAGCTACCAGATTCTCCTGGCGCCCGAGGCCATGGCCTGGGGGCTGAGTTGTGCCTTGCTGCTGGCGCTGCTGGTGGAAAGCCTGTTGTTGCTGGTTGGCTGGGTGGTGCTCGGTGGCCGTCGCAAACCGGTGGCGGAGAGCTGGCGCTAAACCAGTTTTATCCGCTCTGGCCCGGCATTGGCGGCATAGCGCTCGAGCACATTGCGACACAGCGCTACCACTTCATCGACCAGCTCCACCCCGGTCTGCCAGGCCACCACCAGCTCCAGGCTCGGTGGTTGTTGCGCCAGCGGCAGCAGGGTGAGTTCACCCCTGGCAAGTTCTTCGCTGACCAGGGCCGGGGGCAGGGCGCCGATTCCAAAGCCGTCACGCAGCAAGCGCGTGATCGCCGCCACCGAGTTCACACAGTTCAGGCGTGGTGCACTGACGCCTTCGGCCTGCAGCAGGCTGAGCACTTCCTGGTGCGGCCGGGAGTTTTTCGAAAAGGTCACGATGCGCTCACGGGCAAGCTCGGCGAGGGAGCCATAGTCGCGGTTGTAGATCGACTGGCTGGCGACGATCCAGCCCATGGGGTAGCGCGCCAGGTCCAGGCTGCGGATCGATTCCTGGCGCAGCAGGTCGGTTTGCAGGATCACATCGAGAAAGCCTTTTTGCAGTTGTTCGCGCAAATTGAGCGCGGTATCGGCGACCAACTCGATTTCAACTTG
Source organism: Pseudomonas sp. GZD-222 (assembly GCF_049310525.1). Classification (NCBI taxonomy): domain Bacteria; kingdom Pseudomonadati; phylum Pseudomonadota; class Gammaproteobacteria; order Pseudomonadales; family Pseudomonadaceae; genus Pseudomonas; species Pseudomonas sp. GZD-222. The sequence goes on along the minus strand of NZ_JBMOWO010000016.1, from coordinate 6,352 downwards.
CGGGTAACGCTCCATCAGTTCCGAGACCAGCGGGCTCATCCAGGTATGGATCACCGTGTCCATCACCCCCAGGCGGATTCGCCCAACCTTGGCCCGGTCACTGTCCAGCGATTGCTTGAGCGCCTTGGCGGTGTCGAGCATTTGCTCGGCGTACTCAAGCACCTTGCTGCCCTCAGGCGTCAAGCTGACCCCACGGGAATCGCGCAGCAGCAGCTTGACCCCGAGGTCGGCCTCAAGCGCGGCGATGCGGCTGGAGATCGACGCCTGAGTGGTGAAGAGCTTTTCGGCGGTCAGACGAAAGCTCTTGAGACGGGCAACCCAGACGAAGGTTTCAAGGAACTTGAGGTTCATGGTGCGCTCACTGATCAATTTTTTCTTATGCCAGACCGCTGGTTTTTCTCGTTGGACGGGGATGCGCCCCCATCGAAAAATGACGGTCACGGTTGCGACAAAGATCGCCGCCTTTAAAACAATACCAACAAGCTGAGGCAACCATGAACCCATCGGGCGTGCAGCAACAGGTCAAATCCAGGTCAGTGGCGGGGCCTTTCGACTGGTACCGCAACATCAACAAGCAGGAACGCCGGACCTTCTGGAGCTGCAAGATCGGTTATGGCCTGGATGGCATGGACACCCAGATGCTCAGCTTCGTCATCCCCACCCTGATCGCGCTGTGGGGAATCACCACCGCCGAAGCCGGGTTGATCCACACCAGCACCCTGATCGCCTCGGCCCTCGGCGGCTGGATCGCCGGCATCCTCTCCGACCGCATCGGTCGGGTACGCACCCTGCAACTGACGGTGCTGTGGTTCGCCTTTTTCACCTTCCTCTGCGGCTTCGCCCAGAACTATGAGCAGTTGCTGATCGCCCGTACCCTGATGGGCTTCGGTTTTGGCGGTGAGTGGACGGCCGGTGCCGTGCTGATCGGTGAAGTCATCCGCGCCAAAGACCGTGGCAAGGCTGTGGGTATGGTGCAGTCTGGCTGGGCCATCGGCTGGGGCCTGACGGCGATTCTCTATGCCGTGCTGTTCACCCTGCTGCCGCCTGAAGACGCCTGGCGCGCGCTGTTCCTGCTGGGTATCGTGCCTGCGGTATTCGTCATCTTCGTCCGCCGCCTGGTCAAGGATCCGGAAATCTACCGCCTGGCCAAGGCGGCGGAAAAAACCGAAGCGCCGTCGCATTTCTATGAGATTTTCGCCCCTGGCATGCTCTTCACCACGATTCGCGCTTCGCTGCTGACCACCGGTGCCTTGGGCGGCTACTACGCCATTACCTCCTGGCTGCCGACCTTTCTCAAGAACGAGCGCGGTCTGAGCGTGCTCGGCACCGGTGGCTACCTGGCCATGGTGATCTTCGGCTCGTACATCGGCTATGTGATCAGTGCCTACCTTACCGACCTGCTGGGCCGTAAAAAGAACTTCATCCTGTTCGCCGTGGGCTCGTTCATCATCGTCCTGCTGTACACCCAGATGCAGGTCAGCGATGGCGTGATGCTGTGGCTGGGCTTCCCGCTGGGCTTCTTCGCCTCGGGGATTTTCAGCGGCATGGGCGCGTTCCTCACCGAACTCTTCCCCACCCGTATCCGTGGTTCGGGGCAGGGCTTCTGCTACAACATCGGCCGCGCCCTGGCGGCGTTCTTCCCGCTGCTGATCGGTATGCTCAGCCAGAAGATCCCGTTGGGCCTGGGTATCGGCGCATTTGCCGCGGTGTCCTACGGGGTGGTAATTCTGGCGGCACTGAGCCTGCCGGAAACCCGCGGCAAAGAACTTGAAGCCCAATAAGGCCGAGCCTGAAGGAGTGACAGACGTGAGCCGCCTACTACTGAATTGCGACATGGGTGAGAGTTTCGGCAGCTGGACCATGGGCCTGGACGCCCAGGTCATGCCCTTCGTTGATTGCGCCAACATCGCCTGTGGTTTCCATGCCGGGGATCCGGGGATCATGCGCAAGACCGTGGCCCTGGCCATCGCCAGCAACGTGCGCATCGGCGCCCACCCGGCCTATCAGGACCTGGCCGGCTTCGGCCGCCGCTCCATGGCCTGCAGCGCCGAGGAGATCCGCGACCTGCTGCACTACCAGATCGGTGCGCTGGATGGCATCTGCCGCACCCAGGGCACGCGCGTGACCTACGTCAAACCCCATGGTGCGCTGTACAACGACATGATGGCTGATCCGCTCACGCTGCGGACAGTGATTGAAGCGGTGGCCAGTTATGACCGGCAACTGCCGCTGATGCTCATGGCCACCGCCGACAACAGCGCCGCGCAGGCGCTGGGCGATGAGTACGGCGTTACTTTGTGGTTCGAGGCCTTTGCCGACCGTGCCTACGATGCCGCCGGTCACCTGGTATCGCGGCGCCTGCCGGGCGCGGTGCATCACGATCCGGCGCAGATTGTCGACCAGGCCCTGCGCCTGGCCCGTGGCGAGGCGCTGATCGCCGTCGACGGCAGCGAGCTGCACCTGCAAGCGCAGACCCTGTGCGTGCATGGTGACAATGACAGTTCCGTCGCCGCGGTCCAGCAGATCCGCCAGGCCCTTGATGCCCTGGTGGCGTCATGAGTTACCGGATTGAAACGGTCGCCATCGATTGCCTGATGGTACGGTTGTTCGACGCTATCGATGAAGCCAACATGCCCTGGATGCTGGCGGCCAGTCAGCGTTTGCGTGCGGTGTTCGGCAAACAGCTGATTGATCTGGTGCCGTCCTATACCACGGTGATGGTGCATTTCGACCTGCTGCAACTGTCGCCGGAGCAGGCCCGCACCTTGGTACGCGAAGCGCTGGAGAACCTGCAGGCGGACAATGGCAGTGGAGGGCACCAGCACGAGATTCCGGTCTGGTACGACCTGAGTGTCGGTCCGGAGCTGAGCTTGCTGGCCGAGCGTTGCCAAACGTCGGTGGCCGATATCGTGCGCCGTCATAGCGAACGCGAGTATCAGGTGTTTGCCCTTGGTTTTGCCCCCGGTTTCGCCTTCATGGGCCTGGTTGAAGAAGCCTTGGCCGCGCCGCGCCTGGCGACCCCGCGCAAACGCGTGGCAGCCGGCAGCGTGGGCATCGCCGAGCGCCAGACCGCAGCCTACCCGGCGGTCTCGCCCGGTGGCTGGAACCTGATCGGCCGCACCCCGAGCAAACTCTTCGACCGTCAGCGTGACGGCTATAGCCTGTTGCAGCCGGGCGACCGGGTGCGTTTCGTGGCCGTGGATCACGCTACCTTCATCAACCTGGGCGGCGACGATACCCCGCTGGAGGCTTTGGCATGAGCCGCTTGTCGATCGAGGCCAGCACGCCGCTGTGCCTGTTGCAGGATGCTGGGCGTTTTGGCGTACGTCATCTGGGCGTGACTCAGGGCGGGGCGCTGGACTGGGTGTCGATGCGCTGGGCCAACTGGCTGCTGGGCAATCCTGGCGAGGCTGCGGTGGTGGAAGTCACCCTCGGCGGCTTCAGTCTGGTTGCTGAGGAGGATTGCTGTCTGGCGCTGGCAGGTGCTGACCTGGATGCGCGTATCGACGGTGAGCCGCTCAAGCCCTGGTCCAGCTTTACCCTCAACAGAGGCCAGCGCCTGCGCCTGAATCAGCCGCTGCAGGGCGCTCGGGCGTATCTGGCTGCGCCTGGAGGTTTTACCGCGCCGCAGGTGCTGGGCAGTTGTGCCAGTGTGGTACGCGAGGAGCTGGGTGGCCTTGATGGCCTCGGTTCGGCACTGTCAAAAGGGCAACAGCTTGAGTATGGCGGTGTGGCGCCAGCCTTGAAAACAGTGCCGGAGACGTTGCGGCCAGTCCTCACTGACGCCAGCGCACTCGACCTGGTGCTGGGGGCGCAGATCGGCGACTTCAGCGGCACAAGCCTGTTTGAAGCGTTCAACCGTGACTGGACCCTGGATAGTCGTGCCGACCGCATGGGCATGCGTTTGCTGGGGCCGGCATTGCAGTATCAGGGCGCGCCGATGATTTCCGAGGGGATTCCGCTAGGGGCGGTGCAGGTGCCGCCGGATGGGCAGCCGATCGTGCTGCTCAACGATCGCCAGACCATTGGTGGCTATCCGCGGCTGGGGGCGTTGACGCCGTTGGCGTTGGCGCGGCTGGCGCAATTGCTGCCGGGGAGTGTGGTCAGGTTCAAGCCAGTGGTTCAGGCGCTGGCCTGGCAGCAACAGCGAGATTTTCTGCAACGGTTTGCTGTCTGAATTCATGTCCTCGGCCCCGGCGCGCCGAACATGAACGGATCAACCCCGCGGGTTTCCTGGTTCTTTGCCTTGCGCGCCTGATCCGGAGGCCGGACCATCTGCACGCTCAGGCTGCCGTCCGCGCCGGCATAGACCACGGCGCTGACGCCGCCGTTCTGGTAGCTGGCGATGGTCGCCAGGTTGATCTGTACCAGGGCGCTGCTGACCCCGGTGTTGCCCAGGCGCCGGCCGATGTCGTAGCCCTCGTCGACATTACCCAGCTCAAGGCCATGGCCATCGGTGTTGAGGGTGTGCAGGGCGTTGGTCAGGGCGATCTCACCATCGATATTGTCGGTGCTGTCGTAAAACACCCGTACCGGCTGTTCCCCTTCGGGCAGGCTCGCCAGGGCTTCGAGCCAACCGGCTTGCAGGGCTTTGGCCCGTAGTGCGGGTTTGAGGCGTTGGCCCTGTTCGTCGTGCAGCACGACTTTGATCGGGCGGTGCAGATAGCCGAGCACTGGCGAGGCGTCGAACTCCTTGAGTTGATGCCGGGCCCAGCGTACCGGTAGCCAGGGCGACGGTTCGAAGTAGCCAGGGCCGCGGTTGCTCAGGGTTTGCCAAAGGCTGGGGAGTTGCGAGTGCCAGTAGGCGGTGGACATGGTGCCGGGGCCTATGGGGTTTTTAGCGCCTTTGGCACGTTCTTGCGCTTCATACACCGTCCTGGATGCCGTGGTGTTTTTCCAATAGAACGCCCACAACTTGCCCAGGTCGCTGGTTTTGTCCTGGTTGTTCTCACGCGTATCCGTGGCATAAGGGCGGATGTAGCGCTCCACCCGGTCCGTGCGGGCCACCAGCAGACCGGTCATGCTTTCGAACACTGTGGGCACGACATGGACGTTTTGCAGGCCGGGGGTCCCGGGCACGCGATAGGCACTGCGGGTGACATCGCCGTCCCGGCTGATGATCAGCGCCTGCGGCGGCTTGGAGTTGTCATCAAAAAATGCGAACAGCCGCTCGATCATGCCCTGGGCATGGGTGGTGTTTTCGGCCTCCTGCCAGAGAAACAGGGTGACGCCCAGGGTCGCAGCGTTGCGGCCACCGAGGATGTTGCTGGAAGCCCCGGTGTCTTCAGGTTGCTTGGGCGGGGCGATGGCGAAGGTCGGGATCGGCCAGTAGGCCACGGCGTTGCCGGCCGAATGTTGGAATGCCACGCGAATAGCGACCGCTTGGGTGATCTCCCGGTAATCCACCGAGGCTTTATAGTCTTCAGAGTCTCGTGAGTAAATAGAAGAAAAATTGTCGTTTTTGCGTTGAACCTGCCGCCAGATGTTTGATTGATGCCAAGCATCGACCGCAATACCGGTGCCGCGTATTTCCAGCGCATAGGTCCGTTTATAGGTGGCCCGGTGCTCCTCGTTCTGGGCCATGACCGTTGCCTTGTAGGCGGCAAGCTCGGCCTTTTCATTGGCTACGGCATTAGCCCACCAGTGCACGCCGTAAGCGGCTCCCAATACCCCGAGAATACCGGCGAGGCCCCAGCGCAGGACTGAACCTATGTCATGAATGTTCACGTTATCGACCTGTGCCTTGTAGTAAACGAATCCGACGAAACCGAGCCATGCAGTAGTCAATAGCAGGGCTACCCAGACATAGCCCTTCAGCGTTGGTCGGGTTCTTGTGTGCAGTTGACGCTCCCTCACCGGACTGCTCCTTTCTTCACGACGCACGCGAGCAGCGACGGCGGCTCCAATGACACCAGTTCGGTGGAAGGAAACTCTCCAAGCCGGTAGTACCAATGACTGGCCGACACCAGCGCCTGGGACTTGACGTCAAGCCGTGACCAGCCGGGTAGCTTGATGAGTTTTTCGTATCGATCTTCATCCAGTTTCCAATCGGCTATGGCCACCAGCACCTCGCGCATGGCCGGGTCGTTGAGGCACTCGGCCTGGCCGATGGCGATGTCCATCGCCGTGACCCAGCGGTGGTTTTCCGGGCTGCGCAGCATGGCCGAGTGATAGCTGTTGGCGTCCCACTCGTTCGGATCAACCGGCAGGCGCGCACGAATTTCGTTGGGCGTTTCTTCGCGTTCGATCCGGTAGTGATCCTGGGTCTTCAACATGGCGTTGCCCGACACCGGGGTCTGGCGTAGCGCGGCGGTCTGGTCCCCAGCCTCCTTGCCGTGGTTCCAGCGTTCGC